>JALVKK010000323.1 GCA_027033875.1 Flavobacteriales bacterium | reverse complement strand
TGCCAACTTACTATCCGTTACCTATTACTTAAATATTTTAAAAGTATCAAGCGTTAATCGAACAGACAGATTATTTAATAAATCCGGCTGTGTATATGCGCCTAGACGGTAATAAAAACCCAGTCCCATATTGTCAAACAATCGTTTGAATTCGATACCGGATTCGTAGTATATTTTGTCCAACGACTTAATCCCGTTGTATTTGTTACTACTATAACACAAACCGAAAGCAACACGTCCCAATAATCGAATATCAATACTTTTGTGCGGTCTTGTTTTGATATTGACAAAAGTATGTTGCAGATGTGCCGTCGTGAGAAAATTATCGATAAATTCCATATCTTTCATTGTTTCAAAAGCAAATTTGGACGAAACATTAAAACGTTTTAAAGGATTACTACCGGGATAATCGTTACTTACCGGTGCAAATAAGTGATCAATGCCGGTATTTTGCGGCGCCCACCCCAGCCTGATATATAGTTCGGAATAGTTTTGATTGACAAAAGTTTTTTTCAAATATGTTTGCAAATCTATTCGATAGTAACTATCCGAATTTGATTGCCACTGCGGTATGTTTTTTTCAAAATGTATATATAATTTAGGATAAGCGTCTTTGAGTATTTTTCGCCCTTCCGGCGCTAAATAATACTGCGCAAAAGGTGTCAACTCTATCGCGACATCATAAAATGCTTGCTCTTTTTCTTGAAATTCAATCCGTCCCCTGTGAAACGGAATAGGATATTTGGTCGTTACATAAGTTTTTGATAAACCCAAATTCAACTTTATTTGTGACGTTATCAAATGTGATAAGCTGAAATTTGCGGTTTGATGACGATAAAATTTATCGTAACTGAATGGTATGTTTTGTTCAAAAATACGGCGTCCGGCATAAGATTTAAAACCGGCAGATTTGTTTAAATCATCGGTATAAGCAACCTGCAAATAAGTTTGTGTTTTGTGCCAAACTTTATAACGCAAACTACCGCTGTACTTAAAAGCTTTATCCTTAAATCCGTAAGCAGCATAACTTGCTATTTGCCATTTATCCGAAAAATTTTCATTGGTACGTCCACCCAATTGCAAACGAACTCCTTCGTAGCGATTGTAGTCTATCAGATTGATAAAATCCAAATCTATTTTATCGGTTACCGGATAATAGCCGTTCAGCAAACGTTTGTACTTACGTATATTGTAATCGACTTTATCTTTTTGTGAGGCAGAATCAATAAATTGGTAAGTTCGCAATTCTTTGGGTTGGTATTTTTCACCCCGCATTTTTTCCCAAAAGGCTTGCGTTCGTTTTGCAGCTAAAGGCGAAATCTCCATATTATATTTTATTTTTTCCGGATAATTTTTGTCTAAATGTATGTCAAAAAATTTTAATAGATAGCGGGCGTAAATATAATCCAAAGTCGTTTTATCACGTGTATAACGTATTGTATCTCCTTTTTTTGTGATAATGACAGAATCTCGTTTTTGATTACGAATAATAATTTGTCCGCCTATATTAATTCCGTTTTTCTTTTCGGCTTTTTTGATTAACATTCTTACTTTATTGGGAAACCAAACTTTGTATGTCGGGTAATATATAAAATCATAATTCGCATTAAATTGGTATTCCTTATAAGTATTCAAAGTAAATTTTGCTATTGCCAGACTTTCTTTATCAAGAAATATTTTACCTGAAATCAGAGGTTTTTCGGTATTTTTATAGTTGACTACTATTACAGGCCGATTTTGCAAATGGATGGTATCGTCAATTTCGTAGCGATAGGTTTTAAAAGAAGCATTGGCAAAAGGACCTATATACGAACTAAACAGAAGTTTGTAACGGTCGTCATATACATTTTGACCGGAAATTTGCATAGCGACCAATTCGTAAAGCGGTTGTTTCAAACCGGCTGTGCGGGTTGCAATGACAGAATTTTTTTCTGTTCCCGCTCGACCGTTGACTTTGGTAATATTTTCCAACAACCAGAAATACTTATTTTTCAATTCCTTTTTAAATTTGTAAAAAGTAGAATCTAACCGCAGCAGTTTACCGTTTTTGTATATGGTATCAAAATCTTTATCAATTTTGTCCGTTTCGCCACCTATTACAAATTTCATATATTTGGTAAAAGCATATTTTTTCAATTTTTTTTGGTAATTATTCTTATTTTTAAATTTGATGGCTTTGTGCATTAACGCAATTGCCGGATTGACATACTTTCCGTTAATAACGACTGTTTTTAATTGTTCTGCAGAGGCTTTTAATAAAATTTTATAATATTTTTTTTTCCCTTGTATCTGCACGGTTTTAGTTTGATAACCGATATAACT
>JALVKK010000322.1 GCA_027033875.1 Flavobacteriales bacterium | reverse complement strand
ATACGCACGACCGTGCGCCTCTATCTCCTTTCGGGTACAGGACGTCACTTCGCCTGCTTGCTTTTAACTTTATAAACTTTACAAACATTACGAACTTTACAAACTTTACGAACTTTACGAACTTTACGAACTTTACAAACATTACAAACTTTACGAACTTTATAAACATTACAAACTTTACGAACTTTATAAACATTACAAACTTTCAACTAATATCTTTATCTTTGACAACTCGTATATAATAAATGTATGATTCAACAAATTAAAATTTTTACACAAAAGCATTTAAAACGTTTACCTGTTCCGGGATTTTCGGGTATGTCTTTGTATGATTTATTAAAATTGTATTGGGACGGTATTATCCACGGTTTTATTACGGTGCGAGCAGGGGCTATTGCTTACAGTTTTTTTATGGCTATCTTTCCGTTTTTGCTTTTTACCATGACCTTGATTCCTTTGGTGCCTATCGATGGGTTTCAATCCGATTTCATTGCCTTTTTTCATGATATTTTGCCACCTAAAACTTTTGATGTTATTGACAACATAATTATGGATATAGCTACCCGTCCAAAAAAAGGTTTGATGTCATTTAGTATCATTTTATCTATATTTTTTATGGCAAACGGCGTTAATGCCATTTTGACCGGTTTTGAAGAATCCGTTCACAAATTTATAGACCGGCGCAATCTGTTCAGACAATATTTTGTAGCTCTAGGCATATCTTTTCTTTTGGTTAGTATCTTGTTTGTTACAATGATTGGTATTATATATTTTGAAATTATAATCGTTTATAATCTGAAGAAACACGGTTTTATTCAAAATTATAATTCTTGGACTATTTGGGGCAAAAATATTTTTTACATCATTATGGTATTATTTTCCGTATCTGTATTATACTATTTCGGTACCAAAGAAGGTAAAAAATTACGCTTTATTTCACCCGGTAGTATCATGACTACTTTGTTGGGGATTATCAGTTTTTTTCTTTTTCAATTTTATATCGATCACTTTGCCCGCTACAATCAGCTCTACGGTTCTATCGGTGCTTTTTTGATTATTTTGTTGATGATTTGGCTCAACGCCCTGATTTTGTTATTGGGTCATGAGTTGAATATGGCTATTGTGAAGTTGAAAGACACGGCTACGCCTAGTGAAAAGTTGAAAGTTGAAAGTTGAAAGCTCAGGGATTGACTTGTCCTATTATATAACTTAAACTTCAATATTTTGAATATCGAACAAGGATTAATCCCGACATTCGTCGGGACAGGCTGATTTAAGATTTTAGAAGTACTGTTTAAAAAACTTCTAAAATCGACGTTCCTTGATCGGTGTTCGGTGTTCAATTTTACAAAAATAATTTATAATATTGAAAATTAAAGTTATACCTAATAAGATATGCGTCGCCGTATAGAGAAACTGAAATATATTTACTATAAACAGACATTTACCGGTAAAAAGTGGAAAAATTTGGAGTCTGATTCCAATTTTTTCCAAATACTGTGTTAAGATTAAAAGAAATGTAAATGACCGGAATCAAAATTATAGTAAAAAGTTTTAATTATATTTATAACTTTTATTATATTTGTGCAAAATTAAAATCGTAATTACAACTTATATGCATATTCCACAAGATATTATTCCGCGCCAACATTATATTGACAAAATTAAAACATTTGTCAACAAACGCATTATCAAAGTGTTGACCGGACAAAGGCGTGTCGGGAAAAGTTATTTATTGTTTCAGCTTATTGAAGAATTGCAAAAAGAACCGGATAATAATATTATCTATATCAACAAAGAGGACATCAACTTTTCCGCTATAAAAACTGCCCGAGACTTATACGACTATGTTAATACTCATATCGATAACGATAAAATGAACTATGTTTTTATTGATGAAATTCAAGAAATTGAAGATTTTGCTACGGCACTACGGTCTTTACTATTAATAGAAAATATTGATTTGTATTGTACCGGTAGCAATGCACAATTATTATCCTCCGATATTGCAGGTTTTTTAAGCGGACGTTATATCGAAATAACCGTATATAGTCTATCTTATGTCGAATTTTTGCTATTTCACAAACTGAATGATAGTCAATCAAGTCTTGATAAGTATCTGAAATATGGAGGTTTACCTTATTTGAAAAATCTTGAATTAAGAGATGAAATCATCAATGAATACCTGAAAAGTATTTATAACTCTATAGTTTACAGGGATATTGTCAGTCGTTATGCTATTAGAAATACACGGTTTTTAGAGCAATTGGTATTCTTTTTAGCCGGAAATATAGGAAGCTTGTTTTCTGCAAAAAAAATCAG
>JALVKK010000321.1 GCA_027033875.1 Flavobacteriales bacterium | reverse complement strand
CGGTTTAGTATTTCCGGCTGTTGCCGAAGGTTTGGAACATTTTGGTATGAGTGCAACTATTTATACTAAATTACCGGTAACATATTATTTTGTCATTACAACAATGACCTTGTTAACAGCTCTTTTTTCGGCGGTTTTCCCCGCAAAAAAAGCCTTGTCCACTAACCCGATTGAAGCGATTAGAGATATCTAAGTTGAAAGTTACACTTCGACAGGCTCAGTGACCTGAGTAAAAAGTTGAAAGTTTTTCTAGTGGAAAGTACGAAATAGATAAGAGAAAATTGGAATTTAATAATGAAATAAAACCCGGTCAATCTTTTTTAGGTATTTACAATTTCAGAAATCGCAAATCGCAAATCTGAAATCTGAAATCAAATAACCAGTATCATCAAATAACCAAATAACCAGAAAGATGAAAGTCATTGAAACCAAAGATTTAAAAAAGTATTACAATTCCGGTACCGAATTGGAAGTGCGGGCATTGGACAGCGTTAATTTAAACATTGAAAAAGGCGAATTTACCGCCATTGTAGGACCATCCGGAAGTGGTAAAACCACTTTACTCAATCTTATCGGCGGCTTAGATCAAGCTACCGGCGGTAAAGTCATTATCAACGGCAAAGATATTACGGGTTTGTCTGAAAACGAATTGATTGACTTCCGGTTGCATCATATAGGATTTGTTTTTCAAGCCTACAATCTTATTCCCGTATTGTCGGCTTATGAAAATGCCGAATTTATCATGCTCTTACAAGGCAAATCGGAATCTGAACGCCGTGAGCGAGTAAGCAAACTTTTGACCGAAGTCGGATTGGGCAAACAGCTCAACAAACGCCCTGCACAACTGTCCGGCGGACAACAACAACGCGTGGCAGTAGCGAGAGCATTAGCAAGTAAACCCAAATTTGTATTAGCTGATGAACCCACCGCTAATCTCGATAGCAAATCAACCGCTCAACTACTGGATATTATGAAAAAACTAAACGAAGAAGAAGGCGTTACCTTTATCTTTTCAACACATGACCAACGGGTGATTGACCGCGCCAAACGAATTATTACTTTAGAAGACGGTCAAATTGTATCTGATATCTCTCAAAATGTATCTAAAACAAGTACCTTATGAAGCAGTTATTAGCGCTTTTATTCATAACCGTTAACTTAAATCTCTATGCGCAAGAGCAAACCGGTTGGTGGCAAAAACATATCGAGTTGAACGGTTATGTCAAATATCTCAACACTGTAAATTTTTACGATGGTAATGATTTACTAACCGACAATCTATGGCATAACCGGATAAATTTTCATTTTTATATCGATAAACAAATAAGCTTCAACGCCGGTTTGCGTAATCGTGTGTTTTATGGCGATTTAATCAAAAATCCATTTTACCGACAAAATTTAGCAAAGGACAAAGGTGTTGTCAGTCTGACCAAAATCATAGTAGATGAAACCAATATTTTAATGCTTAGCAATTTAGACCGGCTCAATGTAGATTATATCTATCAAAATTTAGAATTGACCTTGGGACGTCAACGCATCAATTGGGGTAAAAATTTGGTTTGGAATCCCAATGATATTTTCAATACCGCCAATTTTCTCGATATAGATTATGAAGAAAAATCCGGAACCGATGCCATGCGACTGCGTTACAATATAGGCAAAATGTCTCAATTAGATGTCGCTTATACAACAAATAAAGAATTTGAAAGCCAAAAAAGTATTTGGGCATTGGCTTTTCATTCTGTTTATAAAACATGTGATTATCAGTTAATTGCAGCAAAATACTACTCCGGTTTTATGTTCGGATTGGGATGGGAAAGCAATCTGAATAATTTCGGTTTTAAAGGTGAAAGCAGTTACTTTACGGAAGATAGCATAAATATTTTTGTCAGCAGTCTTTCTTTAGACTATGCTTTTAAAAACGGTATCAACTGGATGATATCCGGCTTATACAACGGGGGATTTGATGCCGACAACAATATGGACATCATAAACATTCTTAACAATCGTTTAAATGCTAAAAATTTGTTTCCGTCCCGTTTGGCATTTTTCAACAGGTTCAGTGGCAATTTCGGACCGGCTTGGCAATGGTCGTTCGGAACAGTTTACGGTACACAAAACAGTTTTACGATTCTCATTCCGGAAATTCATTACAGAATTGCAGATAACTGGGAAATCTATCTTATTATGCAATCTTTTTTTGCTGATATTCCCGATATTCGTCAAAGAAATTTATTAACATTCAGAGTACAATATAATTATTAATAATCACTAACTTTGTCGCATAAATACAATTTATGAATTTAACCAAAAGACAAATAGA
>JALVKK010000320.1:5456-6912 GCA_027033875.1 Flavobacteriales bacterium | reverse complement strand
TTATCGTAGCCCCTTTGGTAAGCTCTATCTGGATACCGGTATCTAAACTTAAAGTGTAGCGGTCAATCAAAAAATTGCGATATTCCAACAATAACGGCATGGAAAAATTAAAAACGGGACTGTACGATGAAGCTTTGTTGTATTGATAATCATCGTTTGTATTCATATCCTCTTTATCGAGTACAAAATAGGTATTGATAACCGGTACTTGTCCTGCCAAAACACCGAAACGAAAACCGAAATTATCGGAGAAATTGAGATTGTAAACCAGCCCGAATTTGTAACCTATTCCAAATTGACTGCGAAATGAAAAATGATCGATTGGATCTATTTCCGCAGGAAAATAGACCAGTCCGTCGAGTTGAATACCCCAGTGTGTGTAACTGTTAAACAAATCGTAAGAGCGGCTGTTACTAAACAATCTTTGTGCATTTGTACCGGTGATAACGAAAAATAGACTTATCAGAAAAAGTTTTTTTAACATAAGCTAAATTTATTTATTGTTGGATTTTTGTATAAATTTTACAATATCATCTTTGAGTGTTTCATTCAAACGTTCAATATAGTTGATTATTTCATTTTTACCTAATTTTGATGTAGCCGAAGTCGTAAAAGTCAAGGGCATGCTTTCCCATTCTCTAAGAAATTTTGTTTTATATTTACGCAAATTTTTTCCAAGTTCATTACTGCTCAATTTATCTGCTTTGGTAAAAATAATAGAAAAAGGGATACCGTGTTTACCTAACCAACGCATAAATTCCAAATCAATTTTTTGAGGATCGTGACGGACATCGACCAGTACAAAAGCATTGACCAAATTTTTGCGTTTTAAAAAATAATCGGTTATGAGTTTTTGAAATTTTTTACGGGTGTTTTTTGAGGTTTTGGCATAGCCGTAGCCGGGTAAATCGACTAAAAACCAAGCATCGTCTATCTTGAAATGATTGATTAGTTGGGTTTTTCCGGGGGTACCGGACGTTTTTGCCAGTTTTTTTTGATTGGTCAACATATTGATCAACGACGATTTGCCGACATTACTACGTCCTATAAACGCATATTCGGGTAAAGGATCTTGCGGCGCTTTTCGGACATCTGTATTGCTGATGACAAATTCGGCTTTACGGATAGGCATTCTACTTATTTTTTGGCAAAGATACGTTATAAACAGAAAATTATGCCAATTTGAAATTGGTTTTTGATAAAACGGACAATAATTACTATTTACAGGACATATTTTTTCTGTATAGCAAAAAAAATAATGCGAGTTGTTTTAAGGATACCTTATGATTTGATTGGTAAAAAAAATGTAAATTTGCCCGACAAAATAAGTATGCCTACATGGGTGGTATTATCTTTTGATTAAATAACATTACCCGGGTAGATTTTAAAAAGAAGAAGTTGTAAGAGCGGTCAACCTTATTTAGGGATATACAGTTCTAACTTTCAACTTTTAACT
>JALVKK010000320.1:0-5356 GCA_027033875.1 Flavobacteriales bacterium | reverse complement strand
TAACTTTCAACTTTTAACTATATATTATGATTTTGATAGCAGACGGCGGTTCTACCAAAGTAGATTGGATAGCTTTGAACGACCAAAAACAAGAAGTTTTCAGAACAAGAACCGAAGGTTTGAATCCGGCTATTTTGACTGAAAAACAATTGAAAAACAGGTTGAGACATAATTTTAATATAACCAAAAGTGCCGGACAGGTCAAGGCGGTATATTTTTATGGCGCCGGCTGTGGCACGCCAAAACCGGTTGCCAAATTGAAAAAAATACTTCAAAATTTTTTTTCAAATGCACAAATAGATATAGCCGAAGATATGTTGGCTGCGGTATATGCAGCATCGGGTGGGGCGGAAGCTATCGTTTGCATTTTGGGAACAGGTTCTAATTCTTGTTATTATGACGGACAAAAGATGCATCAAAGTGTGATATCTTTAGGATATATTTTGATGGACGAAGCCAGCGGTAATTATTTTGGTAAAAGATTGCTGCAAGATTATTTTTACAAACAAATGCCTGAGGAGATTGCCAAAGATTTTAGTAAAAAATACAATTTGGACCCTGATGAAATTAAACATAATTTATACCAAAACGATAGTCCGAATGTCTATTTGGGTCAGTTTGCCGAATTTATGTTTGATCACAAAGATAATATTTATATACATCAACTTATTGCCGTTGGTTTTAAAGAATTTATTGAAAAAAGAGTTTTGCCTTACCCTAAAGCTAAGGAAGTACCAATATATTTTATAGGTTCCATAGCATATTTTTTTCGTCCCGTTTTAGAACAAGTTGCCAATAGTTACGGAATTACAATTAAAGATGTTATCCGCCGTCCTATTGACCGTTTGGTAGCTTATCATCAAAAATAATTATGGATAAATTGCTTGTTTTTTGTCAGTTGATAATGCATTTAGTATCAAAAACAAAAACAAGGGAAGTAGTTGGTGAATAAGCCGTATTGCCGATGTCGCCAAATGCCAATTCAAATCATTTGGCGAAACTATATACACAAAAATGTAAGCGATAAAAATTCCTGATAAAATTCCAAATCCCGTTTTGTACCGTAGTTTTAATCCTATTTTGTACAAATATAGTAATATCAGGACAATAATTACAGGAAAGAAATCATAAATTGTGTTAAAAAGAAAAGTAATAATCGTTTGTAATCTCTGAAAATCAAACACCTGCGTAATTGTGTTACCTAAATTACCGGCTATATCATTATGTGTAGCAAAAATAGTTTTAAATATTATGATGAGAACAAGCGGTATGAAACCACCGTAAATAAAATGTTGCAGTTTTTTTCTATGTTTTATAAAATATGAGAAGTAGGCTACTACTGAAAATACGATAGCAAAGGCGATTCCTTCATTTTTTATCCACATATTTGAAAATACTAAAAAGCCCGTTACAAACATCAGTTTATCTTTTTTGTCTTTCAGATAGTAAAATGATGCCACGCTAATCAAATAAAATAAAGCCAGAAGGCTATCAGCATATTGAGAAAAAATTTCATTGTAAAAGACCGGATTAAAAACAAGATAGGCAACAATACTTATAGCAAGCATGCGGTTTTTTATAAAAGCAAGTAAAGTCCACATTATCAAATGGAAAACGACAAATGTAACAATAACCGGAACAAAGTTGGTGTTTGTATGCAATAGTTTCCAAAATCCGGCTATCGTGGCAGGAAGCATCAACGGATAATCACTGTGTACGTGATCTATAATCGGATTGAACAATTCTTGCCAATTGTCTGAAGCCAAAAATTTTGCATGCGGATTCCAAAATGCCCAGGCATCCCATCGACCGTCTAAGCTAATGGCTTTTTTGTATGACCAAAATCCTACGATTAATATGAGATTGAAGAAAGTAAAAGCTTTGAAATCCATACTTGAAGAATGTTGGGTTCTCGGGTGATTTGTTTTCAGGTAATATAAAAAAGCAATTAGAAATATCAAAAAAATAGTAGGTAAAATCAAAACGGGAACATTCAACCCGATGAAGTAGAGAATGCTAAAGATACTGATTGTAAGTGCTGCTGATAAAATGATGGATTTGTCATTGTCAAAATCATCAAAGTACTTTAATGATTGATCAATCAAAAACACGGACAGTAGATAAAACGTAATGTATAACCAAATCATTATTGGGGCGTTTTGATGAGGTAAATATCGAAATCCTTATTTTTTTTGACCAAAATTGTATCACCTGAAAATTGTTTTTTTGATTTAATATTATGATAATGTTTTATCAAATAATAATCTATTATTACCGGTGCTTTTTGTCTATAAAAATTGATCAGGTTTTTGTAAGGAGAAAATAAATTATGAAGCATGAAGAACTCGTAATAATCGGCTTTTTTATTATTATAGTAAAGTGTGTTTGTATAAGGCTTAACGTATGAAATAAAATCATGAAATTCAATTTCTTTATTCCTTAATTTTGATGATTTTTCAGGTAAATGATTAACATGTTTTATGACTAAAAACAAAAGAAATCCTATCAATATAAGGTTGAAAAAAATGAGTTTGAATTTCATGATTTTAATATTATTTGACTGCGATAGCCGAAATCTCTACTTGTACGTTTTTAGGCAATTTTGCCACTTGTACGGTTTCACGAGCAGGTGGCGGTGTTTTGCCTTTGAAATATCCGGCGTATATATCATTAACAACCGTAAAATCATTCATGTCTTTTAGAAAGATTCCGGTTTTAACAACGTTACCGAAATTCATGCCGGCTTCTTTGAGAATAGCCCTGAGATTTTCCATTACCAAATGAGTTGCCAGTTCAATATTGTCCGTAATCAGTTCACCGGTCAATGCATTTAGTGGAATTTGTCCCGAAATGAACATAATGCCACCCGTTTGAATAGCTTGACTATAAGGTCCGATAGGTGCCGGTGCATCGTTTGATGTAATTTGTTTTTTCATGGATAAATGTTTTTTAATAATTATTGATTTAATTGCAAATTTAATAATTATTGATGATATGGGTATTATTATTTGATATATCACATTTAGTTCCGGTAATCAGCAATCCTACTAAGAATGAAAAACCGGATAATCTTTTGTTTCACACAACTTTTTTCTTTTTTTATTGAAAAATCAGTAAACGAACGGCATAAGATACCATGCATTTGCTATCAATTAACCAATAATATATATATAAACGATTTTTATTTTTATAATTATCTTTTTTTATTTATATTTGTCTGACCTAAATATCTAATTATGAAAAACTTGTCTTTAAGAACATTTTTTTTGGGATTGTTTATACTCTTTCAATCCCACAGTATTTCAGCACAATCGTTTATAACGACTTGGAAAACCGATAATCCCGGAACATCTAACAATACTTCGATTACAATTCCTACACACCCTTGGGGAACGCATAACTATGATGTTGATTGGGATAATGACGGTGTTTTTGATGAATTGGGTATTACCGGTGATGTAACACATGATTTTGGTACTCCCGGAATATATACCATCCGTATTAGAGGTAATTTATATGGTTTATATTTTAATAATGGAGGTGATAAAGAAAAACTCTTGTCAATTGATCAATGGGGAAATATTGTTTGGGGATCTTTTCACATGGCGTTTATAGGATGTAGAAATCTTGTTATAAATGCTACCGATACTCCTGATTTAACACACGGTCCTACGTTTAAGTATGCTTTTGGTAATTGTACTTCACTTAATTCGCCTATTGGTAATTGGGATGTGTCACATGTTTTAGATATGAGAGGATCATTTGCTGGTGCAACAAATTTCAATCAGGATATTACTAACTGGGATGTCTCAAATGTAACAGATATGTCATGGATGTTTTATAATGCAGCCGCTTTTAATCAAGATATAAGTGTTTGGGATGTGTCTAATGTAACTAATATGAAAGGTATGTTTGGCAGCGCAGATAATTTTAATCAAGATATAGGCAATTGGGACACCGGCAATGTAACGGACATGTCTTACATGTTTTATTTTAATTCAGCATTTGATAAAGACATCGGTAGTTGGGATACCGCTAATGTTACAAATATGTCAAAGATGTTTCAAAATGCCGTTTTTAATCAGGATATAGGTGGTTGGGATACCGGTAATGTTACAGATATGTCATTTATGTTTACTACCAATCAAGTATTTAATCAAGATATAGGCAATTGGGATACCGGTAATGTTACAGATATGCATGCAATGTTCTATAGTGCCACTTCATTTAATCAAGATATAGGTAGTTGGGATACTAGTAGTGTCACGAATATGTCAAGTATGTTTGCAAATGCAGTATTATTTAATCAAGATATTGGTAATTGGGATACCGGTAATGTAACGAATATGTATTCGATGTTTCGAAGTGCCTATCTTTTTAATCAAGATATAGGTAGTTGGGATACTAGTAGTGTCACTGATATGTCATATATGTTTGCATATGCAGTATTATTTAATCAAGATATTGGTAATTGGGATGTTTCTAACGTTACAAATATGAATTCTATGTTTATCGGAGTATCAACCAGTGCTGGACAATCTTTTTTAAGTAATTTTAATCAAGATATTGGTAGTTGGGATGTTTCCAATGTAACGAATATGCGTTTTATGTTTTATGGCGCTTCATCTTTTAATCAGAATATAGGAAATTGGAATACGGGAAATGTTACGGATATGACGGATATGTTTGGTCATGCTATTTTGTTTGATCAAGACCTTGCTAATTGGAATGTTACTAACCTGCAAGATGCAACAAATATGTTTCAAGGCGTAACACTTTCAACTGCCAATTATGACGCTTTACTAATCGGCTGGAACGCGCAAAACCTGCAACCTAATGTAACTTTCAGTGGAGGAAATAGTAAATATTGTATAGCGGAACCGGACCGTGCCAATATGATAGCTAGTGACGGTTGGAATATAACTGACGGTGGTTCTGATAAACCGTTGGTAGATACTTTGCAAGATGTGTCCGTTTGTGATGTCTATACCTTGCCAACATTAACCAACGGCGATTATTATACAGCTTCGGGCGGTACAGGTACACAACTCAATGCCGGCGATAATATCACCAGTACGCAAACCATTTACATTTACGCTACTGATGGCTATTGTGATAATGAAAGCAGTTTTAATGTAACGGTCACCCAGACACCACCGGTTGATACGCTTCAAAACGTGTCCGTTTGTGATGTTTATACGTTGCCAACACTGACCAACGGCGATTATTACACGGCTTCGGGTGGCACGGGTACACACTTAAATGCCGGTGATAATATCACAAGTACGCAAACGCTTTATATCTATGCAGCAAACGGCAGTTGTACCAACGAAAGCAGTTTTAATGTAACGGTTAC
>JALVKK010000319.1 GCA_027033875.1 Flavobacteriales bacterium | reverse complement strand
AAGGTTTGAACAAATCCCAATTATACAGGCTATCTACACCTTTGAGGATAATCCCTTCAAAATCTTTTTCGGTACGAACAATGCCACCTATGGTTGCAAAAGCCTGCAGGTTTTTGATGCCGTCAATTTGTTTAAACTCAGGATAAAAATCTTGTCGTAGCGATACGGGTTTTAGCGTTAATCCGGATTGATTGGTATCATAATTGCTGATAATAATATGACCTGAAAATGCAGATATTTTTTCTCTGATTTTGTGTTGAAGACCAAAACCGGTTGCCATGGCAATCAGCATAATAATAAGCCCTATCGCAATAGAGGTTATAGCGATTTTAATAATCGGAGAAGATATCTTATTTTTGTAGTCGCCGGAGCCTATTAGGCGTTTGGCAATAAAAAAATTATTATTCAAAATACCGGAATTTATGCAAGCCAAAAATACATATTTATTGAGTATTGTCCTATTTTTAATTGTTTTTTCGTGCAAAAGTTCGTCAAAAGAACAATTTGTTACTTCTCAAACCCCAAATCAAACTGTCATTTTACCCGGAGCTTATGATATGAAAACCTATTTACCTTTGCTTTTCAACAAGCGTATTGCCATTGTAGGCAATCAAACTTCGGAGGTAAACGGGACACATTTGGTCGATACCTTATTGCAACGGGGCATCAATATAATCAAGGTTTTTGCACCCGAACACGGCTTTCGCGGCACGGCTTCAGCCGGTGAACAGGTTGCTGATTCGAAAGATAAAAAAACGGGATTGCCGGTTATTTCACTTTACGGCAAACATAAAAAGCCGAGTTTTGAAGATTTGCAAGATATTGATCTTATTATTTTTGATATTCAAGATGTCGGCGTCCGATTTTATACATACCTTTCTACCTTACATTATGTAATGGAGGCAGGTGCCGAGCAGCAAATTCCGGTTATAGTATTGGACCGCCCCAATCCTAATGCCGATTATATAGCCGGACCGGTTATGAAGGAAGAAAATCGCTCTTTTGTCGGTCTGCACCCGGTACCTGTTGTCTATGCCATGACGATAGGCGAATATGCCCGTATGATCAATGGTGAACATTGGTTAAAAAACGGCATACAAGTTGATTTAACCGTGATTCCCATTCAAAATTATACGCATAAATCAGAGTACCGGTTACCGGTAAAACCATCGCCTAATCTGCCTAATTATCAAGCTGTTCGTTTGTATCCGTCGCTTTGTTTGTTTGAAGGTACAGATATCAGTGTAGGGCGGGGGACTGACTTCCCGTTTCAAGTTTACGGTTCGCCTTATTTGCCTAAAACGGATTTTTCTTTTATCCCCAAACCAAATAACGGAAGCAAATGGCCTAAGCATCAAGATAAAATCTGTTACGCTGAAGATTTGCGACAAGTAACGCCTCCGACTGAATTATATCTCGGTTGGTTAATCAATGCCTACAAATCTTACCCCGATTCGCTCAAATCAAAATTCTTTAATAAGTTTTTTGTCAAACTTGCCGGCACGCAAAGTTTACAAAATGATATTGAAAAAGGTGTTCCTGCTAAAGAAATAAAAGCAAAATGGCAAAAAGGAATAGACCGGTTTAAACAAATCAGAAAAAAGTATTTTTTGTATTCTGATAATGCAAACTAGTTTAGTATTTGTAGGTAAAGAACTTTCAACTTTTAACTTTCAACTTTTGGTTATCTTTGTAACTTATGAAAATCCTTTTATTAGGCGAATACAGCCGATTACATAATTCATTAAAAGAAGGTTTGCTGCAAATGGGACATCAAGTCTTGTTGGTAGGAACCGGCGATAATTTTAAACAATATCCTTCGGATATAGATGTGTCGTCCAAAATCCGGAAGCGTTTTTTTCAAAACAAATGGTGGCAATTAGTTTATCATTTGACAAAGTACAACCAATATAAAAAAGACATTTATAAAAATCTGCTAAAAGTTTTACCTGAACTTAAAGATTTTGAGATTGTTCAGTTGATCAACGAAGATGCTTTCGGCATATATCCGGATGACGAAATTACTTTATTTCAAAAAGTTTTTGAGCAAAATAAACAGGTGTTTTTATCAGCTTGCGGAGAAGATAACCATGTCATAAAATACTATGATGAGGATAAAATGCGGTATTCTATTTTAGACCCGTTTAAGAAAAATCCGGATTTAAAAAACGAGGCTTTTTATTCCTACAAATATCTACAACCCGATTATCAAAAATTACATGATTTTGTCATTGAAAACGTGTCGGGCATTATTCCTTCGGATTTGGATTATGCTATTCCGTACCAATCGTACCCGAAAGTTCTTCCAATGATTCCCAATCCGGTGAATGTTGATAAAATACGTTATAAACCGTTGAATATCAACGATAAAATAAATATTTTTTTCGGTATAAACCGTTTTAGTTTTTATAAAAAAGGCTCGGATATTGTTCTATCGGCACTTGATGTCATTAAAGAAAAATATGCTGGAAAAGTCCGTATAATGTTAGCAGAAAATCTGTCGTACAATGACTATATCAAGCAATATGACGAAGCACATATTTTTATAGATCAACTTTATTCATACGACCAAGGATTTAATGCGCTGGAAGCTATGGCTAAAGGCAAATGCGTTTTGACCGGAGCCGAAAAAGAGTTTTTTGATTTTTATCAATTAATAGATGAACCGGCTGTTAATGTACTGCCGGAAGTTGATGATGTTGTGAATAAATTGTCGGAATTAATTGAAAATCCGGATAGAATACTTCAAATATCACAAAATGCCCGACGGTTTATTGAAACACATCATCATTATAAAAAAGTAGCACAACAGTATGTTAATACATGGAAAAAAGTAGTTGAAAGTTTATAAAGTTATAATGTTTGTAATGTTCAACATTATGAACTTTCAACCTTCAACTCAGGTCTCTGAGCTTGTCGAAGAGCAACTTTTAACTGTTAAATCTAATTCCCTTTTCGGTAATCTGCCAAAAATTTTTCTAAGCCTATATCTGTTAACGGATGTTTGAGCAAATCTAAAATAGGTTTGAGGGGAGCCGTTACGACGTCTGCGCCTATTTTGGCACATTCGTTAATGTGCATGCTGTGACGTACCGATGCCGCTAATATTTCGGTAGCAAACCCGTAATTGTCATAAACCAACCGGATATCCGCTATCAAGCCCAATCCGTCTTCGGAAATATCGTCCAAACGTCCGATAAAAGGCGACACATAAGTCGCACCCGCCTTAGCTGCTAATAATGCTTGTCCTACCGAAAAAACTAAGGTGCAATTGGTTTTAATTCCTTTACCGCTTAAATATTTTATAGCTTTGATACCGGCTTTGATCATCGGAACTTTAATAACGATATTAGGCGCTATTTTAACCAATTCTTCGGCTTCTTTAATCATGCCTTCAAAATCAGTAGAAATGACTTCCGCACTGACATCACCGCTGACGATATCACATATTTGACGATAATGATTTAAAATATTCTCTTTTCCGCTAATGCCTTCTTTTGCCATTAAAGACGGATTGGTAGTTACCCCGTCCAAAATTCCCAATTCGTTGGCTTCTTTTATATCAGATAGATTGGCTGTGTCGATAAAAAATTTCATAAGTTTTTTTTTTGCAAAGATAGTATTTTAGTTGATACTTCGACAGGCTCAGTAACCGTACTTCGACAGGCTCAGTAACCGTACTTCGACAATCCTAGTAACCTGAGTTGAAAATGCGTATATTTCGTTTGTAAAATTTTAAGTAAAAATACTTATATTTGTTCATAACTAAACTTTTACCATGAATGATATACAAAAAATTATAATCATATTAAGTATTGGATTGTTTTTAGGTTCTTGTAATAAAAATTCGGATTTTGTTGATGTAAATGAACTAGTTCCGCAAAATAATCCTAAGCCTTTAATTAGTTTATTCGCAACAATTGTAAATAATAATTTAACCGAGATAGATTTACACGACGAAACCGCTCCTGATGTAGATTTGACCATTAACGGTCATAGCTTTTGTTACGGAACAGATAGCACATGTTTGGAACAAAACATAAGCAATTTTGAGAGTGTATTTGGAAATACGACAATTTTTAGAGCGGGAGAGGAAGAAATGAATTTTTATTGTCCGGAAATGATTTTTTTTGATACACCGCAGACAATTGATATAAATAGCGGTTTTACTCTAACATGGAATGTTGATGAAAACAACCGGCATAAAATAGTAATATTGATAAAACCTTTGATTGATAGCAATGGCAATGCATACACCTCAGATAACATTTATCGTATCCAAATAGTAACATCTGATAATGGACATTATACAATTTCTCCGCAAGATTTGACAAATCTGAATAGTGGCGATATAGTCGAAATTCTAATGATAAGGGCTAATAAAAAGCAATTTTTTCATTATTATATAGAATCTTTTACATTAAACACTCATACCGCAGTAGTTCAATGATTTTCTTTCTTGCCGGTAATAAAGAAAGAAAGTAGAAAATTTATTATTTATTTTTCAAAAATCTATCCAAATCGACGGAAAGTGAAAAAACATGAGAATAAAAACCATCCGAGCCGATATTGGTTAAGCCGTAATCGATGGCAATACCTTTATATTTGAAGCCGAGTCCGGCATTGGGCTGAAATTTGAGCCGGTTTTCATCAAAAAAATCTTCGTTACGGAAGTTGTTGACACCCAATCTGATAAAAGCCAGTTTGTAATAAGTGAATTCCAAACCGAGAGCCGGTTCCAAACTGATAACATCACTGCTGATTAAACTGTGCATTTTGAAAAAACGGGCATTTAAGTCAAGTTCTGTCAATAAGTCCAAATTTGATTTTAAATGAAAACTGCGTGCTACACCGAGTTGCATTTTGGGTAGTGTCAATTCGACACTGTTTGGTGCCGTTTGATTTTGCCCGGCAACAGCTTGCGAAATTTCATCAAAGCGGTCTTTGTTAACCGACCAATAATTGAAAGTAGTCGTAATATCGCGCAACATTAAGCCTAACTGCCATTTTTTAAGTTGGTATTGCGCACCGACATCAAAACCGAAACCAAAACCTTGCGCAAAATCACCGATATGACGGTAAATCAATTTGGCGGTTGCCCCGATAGACATACCTTTAAAAACATTTTTTCGACCGGCAGAAAAACTCAACGCATAGTCGGCGGCAGAAAAATAACTGATTCTATCGTAATTGATATTGCCTTGTGCATCAATCAATTGGGTTGTGTTCATAATATTATCTACACCGAAACGAATTAATGAAATATTGTAACCGGTTCTTTTATCCATTGTATTGGCATATGACAAATAATCATATTGTGCGATATTGGCAAAATAAGCGGCATGCATCAAATTGAGTTGTTTGCCGTTTACAGCAGACAATCCGGACGGATTCCAATAGCCGGCAGTACCGTTAGCAATATTGGCAACTACGGCGTTACCCATAGCCAGACTACGGGCATCAACACCTATATTTAAAAATTCGTTGGAATAGTGTCGCGCGGTCTGAGCCGTCAAGCATTGAGAAATTATAAAAATTACTATAACAAAACTTTTTCTCATCTGTAAAATTTAGAAAAGAACCGGTGTTAATAACCGATATCTTCGGCTTCTTTATCTAAAACGACTTCTTTGGCAAAATATTTTGTATCACCAAGCCATGGAATTTTCCAAAAACGCTCTATATATCTGATTTTAACACCTTTTCCTTGATAATCAACCATTTTTTCATTGACTAATTTGTCACCATCTTCTACCGAAAAATTCCATAAATGGTCTTGTCCGACACCAGTACTGAGTTGCCCTTCCCATGTTTTGATGATAACACCTTTGTGACTGAATTTTATCAATTTTCCGGCACGCCAACCGTTACTGTATGATACATAGTAGTCAAAAGCAAATAAACCACCTAATATAATACCAATGATTAAGATGAAATAAAAAAGAAATTTTTTCATAAGATTATGTTTATTTATCGTATAATGTACAGATAATCGAATTGTCTATCTGTACATAACAAATTATTATTTTATTTAATGAATGTTTTATTGTACTCTATACCAATACTGTGTTCTTCCCAATAAAGAAAAGCCTATATAACCGCGTACTTTCAGTTTGTCAGCTTCTTCCAATTCGATATAACAACTGTATGTTTTGGCTGTTTTCGGGTCTGTAATTTCACCGTCTTCATAAGTATTTCCGTCTTTTTCAAGATCTTTCATAATGACCAAACCTATTATGTTTTTGTTTTTGTAATCGGTTTCACAAGTACGACAAATCCCATCTTTGTTTTGTTCGGTTAACAATTGAACAATCTTACCGTAATATTTATCACCTTTCTTATAAATTTCAATGATAGATTTGGCTTTACCGGTCTCGTCATCAATGGTTTTCCACTTACCGACGACGCTTTGCGCATTCAGATTGAAATATGACAATAAAATAAAACTTAATAATACTAACTTTTTCATAATGACTATATTTAATTTTGTTGAATTTCAGTAACAATTGATAATTGCAATTACTTGAATATCTATTTATATCATTCTCATTTAATGACAATAATCGTTCCAAATTTACATAAATTTTCCGGATTAAGCCAAATAATCTGCACAATTATTTTAAATTTTGAGAATCAATTCATTACAAGTAAATGCAATAGCCGGTATTATTTTTCGTTTTTACAGTAAAAAAAATCTTCTACTTTCTAAATATTATTTTCTAAATTCTTATATTTGACACATTAAATTATATGTAATGAATAAATTATTAAGATTCAGTTTATTATTAGTAAGTTATATTATCCAAGCACAATCGTTTGTTAGTGTAGGCGGAGTCGTTTTAAACGAAAAAGAACAAGCTTTGCCGGGGGTAAATATTTACTTAAAAACGGATATACAAAAAGGTGTTTCGACGGATGATACGGGTTATTTTGAAATGCGTTTACCAAAAGGTAAATATACGTTGATTATCAGCTATTTAGGCTATGCAAAACAAGAACATCAGATACATTTGCAAAAGAATAAATACCTGCTTATCAAATTACAACCATCTACGGATCGGTTAAATGAATTGGTTATCAGTGTAAAAGAAACCCCAAAGAAAGTTTTGCAAAAAATCATCGGATTGCAAAAGATAAAAATGCCGGAGATAAAAGCTATACCGATGCTTTTCGGAGAGTTAGATGTTTTAAAAGCCGTTCAGATATTACCGGGTGTAAAATCAGTAGGCGAGGGGAGTGCCGGATTTTCGGTTCACGGCGGTAGTAAGGATCAAAATTTGATTTTGCTCGACGGTGCGCCTATTTATCACCCGTCTCATATTTTGGGATTTTTTTCTGTTTTTACGCCGGATATTATCAAAGATTTAAAATTGTACAAAAGTTCCATTCCGGTACGTTTCGGCAACCGGTTATCGTCGATTTTGGAAGTCAATACAAGAGTCGGCAATAAAGAATCATATCATTTCGGCGGCGGAGTCGGTATTGTGGCATCGCAGGTATTTGCAGAAGGACCTATCCAAAAGAATCGTTCGTCTTTTATAATGTCAGCTCGTAAATCTTACGGAGATGTATGGTTACCGTTACTAAATATTGATAAAATAAAGAATGTAAAAGCCGGTTTTTATGATTTAAATTTAAAAATGGATTTTGATTTGTCTGAAAAATCCGATTTACGAATATCTGCTTACAAAGGTCGCGACCGGTACATACCGGATGAAAACTTCACAATGAACTATGGTAATTCAGTAGCAGGTGTATATTTTAAACATCGCTTTAATCCGAAATTGAGAAGTCAAACGAGCTTAATTTACAGCAATTACAACTATCAAATCAACATAAAAGACAATGTCGATCACGATGATTATGATTTTGATATAGGTTTGTCGATAGAAAGCCCCAATTTCAAACAGGATTTCAATTATTATTTAAACAAAAAACACCTGTTCAATTTTGGAATAGATGCATATCTACACAGTATCAAGCCGGGAAAAATCAAAAATAGTCGCGTCGAAACTCAATATATAAAATATCCGGACAGACTTGCATCCGAGCTGGATTTTTATGTACAACATCAAATCAAATTTAACCCAAAATGGCGTTTAACTTATGGTATCCGTCAATCAAATTTTTCACAATTAGGTCCCGGAACTTTTCATCAATACAATGATTTGGGCGAAACCATTGATACGATTACAGCTGATAAATACAAAGCGGCTAAAACTTATGGCAAATGGGCGCCGCATATAGCAGTCAATTGGCAACCGGCACCAAAAACAGCCTTCAAATTGAGCTATGACCGTACCTATCAGTTTTTACATTATCTCATAAACGATGCCGCTACAACTACGCCAACCGACTTGTGGTTACCGTCAAGTATTAATCTCAAACCGCAACAATCCGACTCTTACAGTATGGCATACAATCAATTTATCGGTGAAAAGTATTTTATGAGTATAGGTGGTTATTATCGTGATATGCAATATATTACGGATTATAAAATAGGTGCCGCCATTTCATTGGCAAGTAATATTGAAAGTGATTTATTGCAACAAAAAGGAAAAGCCTACGGACTTGAATTTTTATTTAAAAAAAACAAAGGTAATTTTACAGGTTCTTTGGCTTATACTTATTCTAAATCCGAAAAAATTCACCCTGATATCAACGAAGGTAAGTGGTATCCGGCAGTTGTAGATCGTCCGCATGATATCAATTTGTTGCTGAATTATAAAATCAGTAAACGACTGGAAATTTCAAGCATGTGGCAATATTATACCGGACGTCCGATAACATATCCCGCCGGTACATATTTGATAGGAGGCGAGCACGTTATTCTCTTTTTCTCACATCGCAATGCCAATCGTTTGCCGGATTATCATCGATTGGATCTATCGGTTACTTTGTACAATAAGAATTATAATAACAAACCGAAAAAACGCAAATGGCAATCGTATTGGAATTTTTCAGTTTACAATGTTTACGCAAGAGACAATGTTTTTATGACGATGTTTAAATATGATGAAAATACCGAAAAAATCAATGCCTATCAAATAACATTATTTAAAATCGTACCGACTATATCGTATCATTTTAAGTTTTAGTAGAGACGCACGGACGTACGTTTGATGTAGAAAGTGCATAGAGACGTTTTGGCAAAACGTCTGAATTGAATATTGAGAATTAAAAATGGCGCTTCGGTACAATCCTGATGAAAATCGGGATCACTCAGCGACCTTTTAAATAGAAAATCGAAATCAAATAACCCCCTATCCCGACGGGCATCGGGAGGACACAGAAATTAACCGATTAATCAACAAATGAATAAATATAAAATCATAAATGACCCGATATACGGTTTTGTCAATATTCCCGATGAATTGATATATGATATTATCCAACACCCGTATTTTCAACGCTTGCGTCGAATTTCTCAAATGGGCTTATCGTATTTGGTATATCCGGGTGCGCATCATACACGTTTTCATCACGCCATAGGAGCCATGCATTTGATGCAAACAGCTATTAACGTTTTAAAACAAAAAAATGTAGAAATAACACAAGATGAAGAATTGGCAGCTTTAATTGCTATTTTGTTGCATGATGTAGGACATGGTCCGTTTTCGCATGCTTTGGAGTATAGCATTGTTCAAAATATTTCGCACGAACAAATTTCGCTTGCCATTATGCATGAGCTGAATCAAATCTTTAAAGGTCGATTGGATTTGTCTATTAAAATTTTTACCGGACAATATCATAAGACGTTTTTATCGGAATTAATCAGTAGTCAGATTGATGTTGACAGACTGGATTATTTACGTCGCGACAGTTTTTATTCCGGCGTGATAGAAGGGCAAGTGAATAGCGAACGTTTGATTAAAATGTTGAATGTCAATGACAAACATTTGGTTATTGATGAAAAAGGTATCTATTCGGTCGAAAAATTTATCATTTCGCGTCGTTTGATGTATTGGCAAGTTTATTTGCACAAAACCGGTATGATGTTAGAAAAAATTTTGGAAAAAACACTATGGCGGGTCAAAGAATTGTTACATCAAGCTAAACCGGTATTTTTAGATGATAATTTAGCCTATTTATTTAATGAAAATTTACGACAAATCGACCGAAAATCTTTAAAAATATTTACGGCTTTAGACGATTCTGATATTTGGTATCATTTGAAAAAATGGACTTCAAATCCTGATTTTATTTTATCATATTTGAGTAAAATGATTGTAGAACGCAGATCTGTTAATAAGATTAAAATTCAAAGAGAACAATTTGATGATGAATATATCAAATCGTTGCGTATCAAGGTTTTACAACAATACCCTGTCGATGAAAATACGCTTTCGTATTTATTGTTTTCCGGAAAATTAACTCATAGAGCCTACAATCAAGAAAAGCAACCTATCAAATTATTGAGCAAAAATAATGAAGTTATTGAATTTGCAAAAGCCAGTGATCAGCTCAATATACAAGCACTGTCGCAACCCGTTACAAAATATTATTTGAGTTACCCTGTATTAAAAAACTAAATGTATGATTTGACCCGAAAAAATAGTTTTGAAGTGTTGAATAAATCATTTTATATTTATATTTTCATACAAATTAACCAAATACATAACTAAAAAGTTGATAATATTTTATAATACTAAAAAAAAATAATATTATTATCATAATAATTATAAATAATATTTAATTTATCAAAAATTTGTTAAAAGTAAAAAATATCTTGTTCAATTCTATTTTTATAACTAATTTTCGGGCAAGATTAAATCAGTAAAAAATGAAAGAATATTTGAATGATTTATTTCATTTTGATAAGAATGATATCGATAAGATAGTCAGTTACGGTGTGAGAATTCTTATAGCCGGTATCATTATTTGGATAGGAATGAAAATCGTAAAAAGGCTGCACAAAGCTATCGAAAAAGTAATGTTAAAAGCAGGTATTTCCGATAATATCCGTCCTTTTTTGTTAGACATCGTCGATATTTCACTCAAAGCGATTGTAATATTTATTGCTTTGAATGTGTTGGGTGCTGATTTGTCCGGATTGGTAGCGTTGGTAGCAGCTATTGGATTTGCCGTTGGTATGTCATTGCAGGGCAGTTTGGGAAATTTTGCTTCCGGTTTGCTTATTTTAACATTAAAACCTTATAAAGTCGGTGATTGGATACAGTTGGGCGACAAATTCGGCAAGGTTGAAGAAATTATGATTTTTAATACCAAAGTGGTAACTCCCGGTAAAAAAGTTTTAATCGTTCCCAATTCAAAAATTACGGATGATATCGTTGCCAATTATTCGGAAAAAGGCGTGATCCGGTTGGAAATTGATATACATATTCCTTATGAAGAAAATTGGGATGAAATCAAAGAGATTTTGTTACATGCCATTACCAAAGTACCTAAAGTTTTGTCCGAACCGGCTGTTGAAATCGGTATTGCTGATTTTGATTCACACAGTTTATTGATCATGGTGCGTCCTTATGTCAAACCTGATGATTATTGGGAAGTTGTTTTTGCAGGACATAAAGCTTTGAAAGATGCCTTGCATGAAAACGGTATTAAAGTTCCTTATTCAGAAGGTATTGAATACGGTAAGTTTGGTAAGTAGAAAATTCGATTATACAAATTTATAATTTTCGTTTGGTTAGCCATTCAGACATGAGTTTGACAAAATAGTCAGGGTGTTCCATCATCGGGGCATGTCCGCATTGGTCTATCCAATACAAATCGGAGTCGGGGAGTAGTCTGTTAAAATCTTCCGCGACATGAGGTGGGGTTACTTTATCATCTTTACCCCAAATTAAACAAACCGGCATTTTTAAATTTGGTAAGTCTTTCGCCATATTGTGTCTGATGGCACTTTTGGCAAGTGCCAAAGTTCTGATTACTTTCATCCGGTTGTTGACAATCTCAAATACTTCATCGACCAATTCTTTGGTAGCAACTTTCGGATTATGAAAAACTTCTTGTGCTTTTTGTTTAATATAATCGTAATTTTTTCGTTTTGGGTATGAATCACCCATACTTTTTTCGTACAAACCACTGCTGCCGGTCAAAATCATGGCAATAACTTTTTCAGGATTTTTATTGGCAAAATATAAAGCGATGTGTCCCCCGAGAGAATTGCCCAAAAGTATGGCTTTATCTATGTTTTTATGTTCAAAAAAATCGTATAAAAATTTGGAAAAACCTTTGACACTGGTTTTTAACAAGGGAAATGTATATATCGGTAATACCGGCATAATAACTTTGTAATGATTTGAAAAATAATCAATTACCTTATCAAAATTACTTAAACCGCCCATAATGCCATGCAAAATTACAAGTGGTGCTCCTTCGCCTTTTTCCAAATACGTAAAATTATTTTCCTTCTTAATATAATTGTCGAACATAAACCAATTAAATTACAATATTACAAAAATACGATATTTTTCTTTATTATCTAAATAGACGAATATGCATTTATTTATATCACATCAATTTATGCAACAGAAACAAAAAGTTTGTAGCATATAACATATATAAAAAATGTTTAAGTATCAAAATTATTTCCAATATCTGATTAATAACATTTCAATCAATAAAAACAAGAGCGCCAGACCCAAAAACCATTGCCACATACTTTGTGATTTGAAATAGGCTTGTTGTTGAGAAACAAAATTATTGATGCTTGAAATATGATGAACATGTTCATTTTCAGACACTTCCAAAAAGTCCATCAGATTTTCTTTACGGTTATAATTATAAGCTACACTACCTGCTTTTTGTTTGTGATACATTATATTATATATACCGTTTTTTTCGGGCAACTCATCCGTTGTAATTTGCACCTGTTTATATTGATTCACTTGATACGGAACAAAACTTTCTTGACGGGCAGTCAATTGTATGGTTTCGTCAGGATCTAAGGCAACCGGTACTTGCCAAGTATTTTTTGCGCCGATTATATAATATAAATTTTGCCTGTTGTCGCGCGCTTTTCCTATTTGATAAAACAAAGTTACAATCAAAGATGCCGCTTGTTCAAAATCAGTATTTTGACTATCGATAGGCGTATTGATTACAAAAATTTGTCCTTTGCGTTTGAAAACTTGCGCAAACAGACTTTGATCACTCAATTTGTATAAACATTCACCGGGGGGTGAAATTCGGTAATGCTGCTTGACAAACGGATAAGCAAAATTACGTACTTGTTTGGTAAAAGCATGTTTAAACAACGGATGTTGGTAACATATCCGGTTTAGAAAAACTTCAGATGTGTCTAGTTGAACTCGTGCGCGTATATGCAAATTGTTCAACAAATTTTGCAAGGCATCTGCTTTGTTGTATGACGGAATTATCAGCAGATTGCCATATTGTGCTATGTATTGATTGAGTGCATTTGTGTAGCCGGAAGGTATATCATTATGATTTAATACAATTAAATCATAATCCTGCAAACTGTTGATATTTAATTTGTTAAGTTGTTTTAAATCGAGTTGAAATTCGTCAGAAGTATATATTTTTTTCAAATAGGCGGGAAGCTCATTTCCCAGTACCAGCACTTTGATTTTGCCGGCAGTATGATATGTAAAATACAATGCATTATCAAACTGAAAGCCTTTATCATGAAGTTTGACAACAGCTTCCAAATCTTGTTTTAAAGCCAAATGAATCTTTAAGTTCTGTTGCAAACTGTCTTTAAAATCGACATATCCGCGCCATAAAATTTCGTTATTATGACGAATAGTAACCGGTGATTTCAGTTGGTGGTTATTGGCTGAGAGCCGGAGATTAAATTCATAAGCATCAGCGGTTTTTTCAACAAACCGAATACTATCGATACTGATATTTTGTAAGTCGGGATAATGACGGGTCAAAAAATAATATTGAATATCCGGTTGTTGCCGTATAACATCGTTCAAATTTTCGTTATATAGGTTTTGCATATCAGAACAATACAAAACATTTGTTAGTGTATTTTGTTGATTTTTAACGAGATATGATATTTTTGTTAAATTTTGCTCATGTCGTGTAGCGGTGCCGTTCAGTGCTATTTGTTGCAAAACCAAATTTAGATTTTTTCGGCTGACATTCCGGTAAATATCCTTATTGGTCAGTAGGGTATAAGTCGTGTTATTTGGTAAATTTTGTTGTAAATCTTGTATAAAATTTTGCCACAAGTTCGTATTATCTCGCATAGCGTCCATACTAAGCGAGTTGTCCAAATAAATAATATTTTGCGTTTGGTTAATCCGGTCGGATTGAGCTTTTGAGTTTTTGTAAGGTTTGGCAAAAGCCAGAACAAGTGCGGCTATTGTCAGCAAACGGGTCAATAAAACCAATAATTCTTTAAGCCGGCGACTTTTACGGGATTTGATTTCCAAATCTTTTAAAAAATCGACATTGGTAAAAACTTGTTGCTTATATTTTTTCCAACGTACCAAATGAATAATGATTGGTATCAGCAATAGAAGTAAAGCGTATAATATGTTCGGATATTCAAATATCATACATTATTATATTATTAGTCCGTCTCGCATCATTAATTTTCTATCGGACATTTCAGCCAATTCTTCGTTGTGTGTAACAATGACAAAGGTTTGATTAAAACGGTCGCGTAATTCAAAAAATAATTTATGCAATTGTTTGGCGTTTTCAGTATCTAGATTACCACTGGGTTCGTCCGCCATAATTACTGACGGACGATTAATTAAAGCACGTGCAACCGCAACCCGCTGTTGTTCACCACCCGACAATTTTGCCGGCTTGTGATCTAAGCGTTCCGACAACCCCAATAAATCGAGCAAATCGGCTGCTTTACGTTTTGCTTCATTTATTGAAAAACCTGCAATCAATGCGGGTATGGCAACATTTTCAACAGCTGTAAATTCGGGTAACAATTGGTGAAATTGGAAAATAAAACCTATTTGTTTGTTACGAAATTTTGACAATTCTTTATCACTCTGTCCTTTTAAATATTGTTGGTTAATAACCAGTTTATAATCTTTATTCGTAGGTTTGTCAAGAGTTCCTATCAGTTGCAATAAAGTTGTTTTACCGGCACCCGAAGGTCCTACGATCGATACGACTTCACCTGCTTTAATATGAAGTGAAACGCCTTTTAAGACTTCAAGCCTGCCGTATTTTTTATGTAAATTTTCAGCTATAATCATTTGGTATCTTTATCAATGACAAATATAAGCTAATTTTCGGATTATATTTCCAAAAGCATTCCGTCATAACCTAATTTTACACGGGCGGGAAGTTGCCGGCTGATTTCCTCATACAATCCCATATGATGACTGATATGGGTTAAAATTGCTTGTTTGGGATTTATGATTTTTATGATTTTAAGTGCTTCTTTCAAATTGAAATGGGTTTGATGTTGTTTTTGATGTAAACTGTTGATTATCAACAAGTCTAATTGATTAGTTAAAACATCAATGGTAGTATCCGGCAAAAATTTGGCATCGGTAATATATGCGATATTGTCTATTTTATAAGCTAATATAGGCAGTTGACCATGCAAAACGGGTAGCGCTTCCAAAGTTTTATCGCCCAAATTAATTTTTTGATGCGGTTCGAGTTGGTGGATTTTGACACGAGGCGCGCCCGGATAGCGATTTTCGTTGGTAAAAATATAATCGAAACGTTTTTGCAAATCTTGAATAACACGCGGCAAAGCATAAATAGGGACGGGGCGTGCTTGCTTGAAATACAAAGGTCTGATATCGTCCAATCCTGCGGTATGGTCAGCGTGTTCATGAGTAAAAAATATCCCGTCGATACGATCAATTTGTTCTCTAAGCATTTGCGTTCTGAAATCCGGTCCGCAATCGAATACATAACGCTTTTGGTCCCATTCAATCATAGCAGCGGTGCGTAAGCGTTTGTCTTTAAGATTGTCAGAACGACAAACTTCACACTGACAACCGATTACCGGAACACCTTGTGAAGTACCTGTACCTAGTAGTTTTATTTTCATTTATACCGTTTTATATCAATAACAAACGCTCTAAAGTATATTGAATCAGTCCGTCCACTGGTATATAAGGATCTTTGCTAAATGTCATATTAGATCGGTTGGCTATAATGGCATTCATCGAACAAGCATTGTGTCCCAATAATTTTGCCAGCCCGTATATAGCCGATGTTTCCATTTCCAAGTTACTCATTCTCACACCATTATATTCAAAACTATCTAATTTTTTATTCATATCGGGGTCGGAGAGGGGCAGGCGCAACACACGACCTTGCGGTCCGAAAAAACCACCTGCGGTACCGGTTATACCACTGTAAACTTTGTCTGTCAGTAGAATTTTTTCAAGAAAATCACTGTTTTTGACGATATAAGGACGCGCTTTGTCAGGATGCCAACCGGTATGTCTGATAAAAGCCTCTTCCATATCCAATTCGCGTACATGAGTCGCATCGTAATAATGTAGCATACCATCCATACCAAGTCCGTATTTACCCAATACAAAACTGTCAACGGGAATATCGGCTTGCAACGAACCGGACGTACCGATACGAACTATATTTAAGGTGGTATGTCGGTCTTTGATAATGCGTTTTTTCAAATCGATATTGACTAGTGCATCTAATTCATTCATGACAATATCAATATTATCCGGCCCGATACCGGTGGACATAACTGTTATTTTTTTAGTTTTATAAAATCCTGTAACCGTATGAAACTCACGTTTTTGTGTTTCAAATTCTATTGTGTCAAAATGAGCGGCTATCCGGTCAACACGTTTTTGATCGCCTACAAAAATTATCTCATTGGCAATATGTTCCGGACGCAGGTTCAAATGATAAACACTGCCATCGGGATTTAAAATCAATTCTGATTCAGCTATTCTTTTCATATTCATTCTGTTTAAAAAAAAGAAATACCAAATTACAAAAAAAAATCTATTTACAGTCGTGTTTTTTATACAATTTCGCTGTAGGGCATTAGAAAAAGAAACAAAATTGCACATAATGATAAATAGTGTTATTTTTGAAAAAAATAAAAGGAGATTTTAATGAAAGCAAAAGAAGGATATATCATTGATTATATTTCAGGGAAAGAAGTAAAAGCTACACCCGAAGAAATTCAAGCCGTTCAGGTATTTTCAAAACAACTTGTTGAAGATTATGGATACCCAAAAGAATTAATTCAAACACACCCACAATATAGAGTAAAAGCAAGACCTTCTGATACAAGTGGAAAATATCCTGTTGATATAGCAATATTTGAAAATGAAAAACATAGTGATGAAAATATCTACATAATTGTTGAATGTAAAAAAAATAATAGAAAAGACGGACAAACACAGTTAGAAGATTATTTAAGATTATCCAAAGCAAAAATTGGAGTTTGGTTTAATGGAGAAGAAAGACTTTTTATTAGAAAAATTGAAAAACAGGGAACAGTTACATTTAAAGCAATTCCAAATATTCCAAGATATACTGAAAGATTAGAAGATTTAGGAAAATTTAAGAGAAAAGATTTAATTAATGCAACAAATCTTAAAATTATATTCAAAACTATTAGGAAATATCTTGCAGGGAATTTTACGGGAGCTACAAGAGATGAAGAATTAGCAAAAGAACTTATAAATTTAATATTTTGTAAAATTTATGATGAAAAATTTACGAAACTAGATGAAAAAGTATCATTTAGAGTTGGGATTGATGAGCAACCTAATGTAGTAAAAGCACGAATAGACAAAATATTTGCAAATGTTAAACAAAAATATCCTGAAATAATTGAAGTAAGTGATACAATCAATTTAGATGATGAAGCCATTGTTTATGTTGTTGGTGAACTTCAAAATTACTGTTTGATTGAAGCAGATAGAGATGTGATTGCAGATGCTTTTGAAACTTTTATTAGTGATGCTTTAAAAGGAGGTAAAGGACAATTTTTTACACCTAGAAATATCGTAAAATTATTAGTTGAAATTACAAATCCCCAACCTAATGAACAAGTAATAGACCCAGCTTGTGGTAGTGGTGGATTTTTAATTGAAAGTTTACGCCACCAATGGAATGTGTTGGAACAACAAGCCAAAGAGTATGGTTGGTCTGATTTAGCTCTTAATGAAGAAAAAATGGCAGTTGCCATAAAAAATATTAAAGGCATAGAGAAAGACCGTTTTTTAAGTAAAGTTACAAAAGCATATATGGTTTTAATGGGAGATGGTAAAGGTGGTATTTTTTGTGATGACAGTTTAGAAAAAGCAGATAATTGGAATGAAGATACAAAAAGAAATGTTAAGTTAGGTCAATTTGATGTTTTGCTTGCAAATCCACCTTTTGGTAAAGAAATAAAAGTAACAGGACAAGAAAAATTGAGGCAATATGATTTAGCTTATAAATGGAAAAAACAAAGTGACGTCTTCATTAAAACTGACAAATTAAAAAAAGAAGATGCCCCTCAAATATTGTTTGTTGAGCGTTCTTTGCAACTTTTAAAAGAAGGTGGAAGAATGGTAATAATTTTACCGGAAACCTATTTTCACGCACCCAAATCAGGTTACGTTTTACAATATATGACCAAAGGCAATAATATAAAGTGGTTAGTTGATTTACCGCACAATACATTTAGACCGTATAATAACGCAAAATGTGTTGCCGTTGTTATTGAAAAAAACAAACCACAGCAATCAAAAATTAATCTTGCTGTAATTGAAGAAATGGGACACGACCATCAAGGGAAAGAAATCTATCGTTGGAACTATGAAACAAAAAAAATTGATAGAGATAATATTTGGGATGATGTCCCTCTTGTAATAGAAGAATTAAAAAATAAATCTTTTGATAAATATACATTTCAAGTATCAAAAGAAAAAATGTTTAATTCAAATATTTTTGTTCCGAGATACTTTTGGAAAAATAGAATAAAAGAGATTGAGGAAATTGCTGAAAAAGAAAACATTCAATTAGTTTCCGTTCAAAAATTAATAGACGAAAAAATTGTAAAAGCTTTCGATGGACACGGTTCACCACCAGCAGAATATAAAGGTAGAGGCAACATTCCATATATTAGAGTTAAAGATATTGTTAATTGGGCCGTTTATAAAGACCCAACGTCAAGAATACCAAAAGAAATATATCTAAATAAAAAAGGGAAAAATAAAGAATTAGAGAAAGAAGATATTCTATATGTAAGAAGAGGCAGTTACAGAATTGGCAGTGTAGCAATGGTTTCAGATTATGACAAAGAAGTTCTACTGACAAGAGAAATACTTGTTTTAAGAGTTATTGAACCAAATAATAAATATGGTATTACACCTTATTATTTACTATATCTCTTATCACATAGTTTAACACATATTCAGTCTAAAAATAAGATTTTAATAGAAACAACTTTACCAAATATTGCAAATAGATGGTCTGAACTTCTTTTGCCAATTTCTAAAAACGAAAATGTAAGAAATGAAATACATAAAAAAATAAAATCAGTAATTAAAAGTAAATGGGATGCAATAGAAAAACTTGAAAAAATCAAAGAGGAATTAGGAGATTTAATAACATAAACACCCTAAACCGTTATAATACTTACCAAATTCAAAATAAACATTAGGCTAAGGATAT
>JALVKK010000318.1 GCA_027033875.1 Flavobacteriales bacterium | reverse complement strand
GCTAAAAATTATTGGTTAAAAAATATTTCCGATAAATATGCTGATAAGCTTGAAACGGAAGATATTCAAAAAAACAAAGCCGGAACATATCCTAAATTATACACAGGCGAAACGGAAGCCAAAAAAATATTGAAAAAACAGGCGGAAAACATAATAATGGACCCTTTTAAATCCAAATTGGTTAGTGCCGATGAAGTTTTTGAAAATAAAGATAAATATTATGTTATCAATTACTGGCCAAAAGATCATTATTTGCAAGGACACATTCCGGGTGCCGTACAATATACACCTAAAAAATCATTGTCAAAAGACACATTTTTAAACACGCTCCCTACCGATAAACCCATTGTTATATATTGCTTTACCGGACAACACGCTTCTATGGTAGCAGCATATTTAAACTTATTAGGCTACGATGCGAGAGTCTTAAAATACGGAGCTAACAGTTTTATGCACAGTAAACTCGTCAAAAACAAATGGCATCCGTTTACACCTAAAAAGATTTACAATTTGAAACTGGAAAAAGCCTTACAAGAAGCATATTAACTAAACCGGAATCGGATAAAAAACACAAATTATGAAAACAAAAATATTATTAAGCATTATAGCTATCAGCACATTTATAAGTCTGAATGCACAATTTGAAATAGATGGGCAATTCAGAACCAGAGCACAAATCTTACACGGTTATAAGAAACCCGTAAGTGAAAAAACGGATGCTGCCATACATATAGGTCAAAGAAGCCGGTTAAATCTAAAGTATCAAAATGATAAAATAAAAACGCTTTTATCCATTCAAGACGTTCGTATTTGGGGGGATGAAAATTTGGTAAATGCAACAGGTGTAAAAGGAAAATCATTTAACACCATAGATATTTATGAAGCATGGGTAGAATTTAAAACCGGAGCCATGAGTCGATTACGTATAGGACGACAAGAAATGAAATATGATGATCAAAGACATATTTCGTGGCGAAACTGGTGGAATAGCGGTCAAAGTTACGATGCTGTTTTGTTTAGTTATCAAAACAAACAAAAGGGTTGGCAACTGGATTTGAGCGCTTCGTACAATAGTAAAGCTGAAAACTTAACAGGTAACAATTACAGTGACGGAATCGAATATTTCGGAAAGACTAATCCTATCTTAACCCATAATTTTATATACCTCAAAAAAAACATGTCGTCTAAATGGTATCTGTCCTTGACCGGAATTGCAGCAGGTTATCAAAAAGAAGGAACAGAAAATGTTATATACCTAACTTATACGGAAGGTTTACATCTCAACTACAATATGACTAAAAAATCAACAGACGGTATTTTTGCCAAAGCAAATTTATTCATACAAAACGGAAAAAATATCGGTGGAAAAGATATTTCTGCCAATATGATTACAGCCTTAATAGGATATCGTGCTATGGATAAAAAATTAGATGTTTCAGCAGGTTTTGAAAGATTATCTGGGAACGACGCTTACAATACGGATACGAATTATTTAAAAGTCGATCATACGTACAATTTATTACAAGGTGGACGCCATCCTTATTATGAAGGCTATATGGATTGGTTTGTTATACCCAAATCATATTTTTATGCAGGTATTCAAACTATCTCTTTGAATATGGCATATAAATTTAATGCAAAAAACATATTCAAATTATCATATAACAATGTATCTAACGCAAATAATATTATCAATAATACCAAAAAACTAAACAAAGGTAGTACATTAGGACAATTTTTTGACCTAACTTACATTAAAAGCTTTGATAAAAATATCAAATTACAAAGCGGATTTTCATACGGAATAGCTTCCGATGACTTTAATACACTCAAAGGTATCAATAAGCCCGGAAAAAACTATTTCTTTTATACTATGCTAACAGTTAAACCAAAGTTTTTCTCATCTAAATAAGATAAAAGAGTATTTTAACAACAAATTAATACAAGCCGTTGAAATTCAACGGCTTGTATTAGTATTAATAAATCATGCGAATAATATCTGAAAATAAAACTTATTTTACCAAAAAACTTTTTCTAATTTTGCTTTATTATTTCCGGCTATGCAAAAAAGACTACTGATCACTATCTTACTAAATATCATTATCACTTTATCGCAAATGATAGGAGGTATTATATCCGGCAGTATGGCATTGTTGTCAGATGCTTTGCATAACTTTTCCGATGTAATATCGTTGATTATCAGTTTTATAGCCAATAAGTTGGCAAACGAAAAAGAACAAACCATAGATAAAACTTTCGGTTATAAAAGGGCGGAAATTGTAGCGGCACTTATCAATGCCACCATTTTGATTGTCTTGTCATTTGTAATGATATACAAAGCGTTTTGGCGCTT
>JALVKK010000317.1 GCA_027033875.1 Flavobacteriales bacterium | reverse complement strand
CCTTTGGCTACGGCTTGTACATCTTCAATATCCGGTGATAATTTACCGTTGATTAATGCGTTGGCTTTGGCAGCTAATATCAAGTTTTGAGAGGCACGCGGACCGGCGCCCCAATCCAAATATTGTTTGACTAATTCGGGAGCGGCATCAGATTTAGGACGGGTTTTGCCTACCAAACGCACGGCATATTCAATGACATTGTCTGCAACCGGTACTTTTTTGACCAAATCTTGATAAGCCAAAATTTGTGATTTGTCAATTACGGGATTGATTTGTACATCTCGGGCAATGGTTGTGCTTTTGACTACTGCCACTTCTTCGTCAAAATCGGGATAGTCGAGTTTTAAAGCAAACATAAAACGGTCGAGTTGTGCTTCCGGAAGCGGATAAGTTCCTTCTTGTTCTATAGGGTTTTGCGTTGCCAATACAAAAAAAGGTTTATCCAATTTAAAATTTTTATTGGCAATACTTACTTGTTTTTCTTGCATGGCTTCAAGCAGTGCTGCTTGGGTTTTGGGTGGTGTCCGGTTGATTTCGTCAGCCAAAAGTATGTTGGTAAAAACCGGTCCTTTAATAAACTGAAAATGACGGTTTTCATCTAGAATTTCCGTTCCCAATATATCCGACGGCATCAAATCGGGTGTAAATTGAATGCGCTTAAAATTCAAACCCAAACTTTGAGCTATGGTATGCACCATTAAAGTTTTTGCCAGTCCCGGGACACCTATCAATAAAGCGTGACTACCGGCGAGAATAGATAATATTATTTCGTGTATTATAGGTTTTTGACCGATGATAATTTTACCGACTTCTTGCTTTAAACGTTCTATGTTTTGTTGTAATTCTTTGGCTAATGTAACGTCAGACATAATATTATTTTTTTATCCAATGACTATCAAATTGACAATGTTGAAATTCGGGATTAATATTGATATAATTATTTTTAATTTTTTCATCGATCCACTTAATCAAGACTTTGTTTTTCTTTTCTTCAAGAGCCATTTCTTTGATTTTGGGATAATCTTTGACAAAATCCATTTTGTGAGTTTCAATCCGTTTGTTGACTTTTATGATTTTGTAATATTCGTTACCGGTTCGTCCGGTTTCGGTTAAGACTTCCGAAATATCAGCGTTTTTCATATTTTCAACGACTTGATGCATTCGAGGGTCAAGCATTGTTAGATCGAGCATAGTGTTACCGGTATTGGGGTCGATAATCATACCGCCGTTCTTTTTGGTTTCTTTATCGTCAGAGAATTCTTTGGCAGCTTCTGTAAAACTCAATTCTTTATCTAAAATGCGTTTTCTTATGGTATCCAATTGCTTTTTGGCAGTTCTTTTGTTTAAGAAACTGATTTCGGGGATCATTAATATATGTCGAATAACACGTTCTTGACCATTGATTTCTTCAACCGTGAGTATATGCCAACCGAACTCGGTTTTAAATGGTTCTGACACCTGTCCTTTTTCTAAACTGAATGCCACATCTTTAAATTCTTGAACAAAAGCAGATTTACGGGTTATAACATATTTACCGCCGTTTGCTCGTGAACCGGGGTCTTCAGAATACAGAACGGCTTGCGCTCTAAAACTTGCACCGTTTTCTACTTTTTTCTTGATGTCTTTGAGTTTGTCTATGATTTTTTGCTCGGCTTCTTTGTCGGGCTTAGGCTTAATCACTATTTGCATCAATTCTACTTGTGTTCCTATTTCCGGAATTTTATCTTTGGGAATAGCGTCAAAAAAAGTTTTTACTTCTTCGGGACTGATATCGATATCTTTGATAATTTTTTGGCGTTTCAATTCGCTTAATTTTTTATTTCTATCAATTTTTGACAATTCAGCTTGCAATTCCGATAACGTATTTTTGTTATAAAATTCCAATACCTTTTCTATACTGCCTCCCATTTGGGTTTTCATATATTCGATTTGTTGATCTACCATACTTTCAATCTCCTTGTCGGTAACTTTTATCAAAGTGTCTTTTTGGGCTTCAATCAATAACAATTTGTCTTGCATCAGTCGTTCCAAAATCTTACAGTCATCCGTATTTTTTGTATCGATTCCTTGTTGTTTCATCTGAATTTTTAATTGTCCTAATTCTGAATTTAAGACAATTTGGTTACCGACGACTGCTGCTATACCATCGACTTTTATTCGTTTTTGTTGGGCGTATATCGTACCGGTAATTATTGTTAAAATAATGATTATCAATGTTTTTAGTTGATTCATTTGCTCTGTTTTGTTTTAATGATTTTAAATATTTTATTATTGATAGCTTCTTGTTTGATGTTGTTTTCCATTCTCGACATTGTCGCTTGTTTGCGTTTGCTCAAAATGAGTTGTTTCAAATCGTTTTTAATCATTGATAAGGGCATAAGCTGATTTTGCAATACAACATCATTAATAAACACCAAATATAAACTTAAACTGTCTGTTAATACAAATTTATTGCCTTTTTTTAAGATAATTTTATCATTTATCGAATTAAAAACGGGAAATTCCTTTTTAAATTCGGGTATAAGATACCATTGATTTGCCGTTAAATTGTATTTTGAAAAGTTATTTGTGTTTTTTATTAGACTGTCAAAATAATCTTGTTTATCTGAAAAAAACCATTTTTTAAACTTGTCAGTTTTTTTATGATTTTTATCGATTACTAAATATTTGGGTTTTAATTCGGGTTCTTTGCTCAAAAAATAATGTCGGTATTTGTTGTAATACCATTGCAATGTATCTTGCGTAACTATCGTGTCTATGTATTTTTGCAACAATAAATCTTTGTATGTATCTGCCAATAAATCATTGCGAAATTGTTTAACCAACCGGTTTATTTTGACTGTATCAACGTTGCGTTCCGCTTGTTTGAGAATAAGATTATTGTAAGCCCAATCTTCGATATATTGATGTATGGCATTGAGACTATCTTCCGGTGTTTTTTGTCTGTAAACAGCCGGGTCAATATCTTCAAAATACAGATAGGTGTCGTAAATTTCGGCTATTGGGGTCTTGTCGGCGTCTTTTTGAATAAATTGACAGCCGGCAAATAGCCCTACAAGTATCAGCCAAATTTTACTTTTTGTATTTATTGCGTAATTGTTGCCAAACAGTTTCATTAATTTGAACCGGATATTTTTGTGTTAGCTCTTTGATCCATTGTTTTTCCAAATAATTTTGATAATCGTTGGTTACTTTACCTTTAACTTCTTTTAATTCCGGAATTTTTTCGGGTTTTATTTTTTTCAAAAATAAGATAATGTATTGTGTGCCATCTTTATAAATATATGGTTTTTTGATTTTCAAATCGTATTTATCAACGATTTCGTCACCGGCAACATAATCTTTTTCTTTGATCAAAAGGTGTTTGTTTTCATATTTTTTAATAAGGTCTTTTTTCTTTTTACCTTTACGTAAATCTTTAGCTATTCGTTTGGCTGTTTTTTTGTTGTTGGTTTGGGTCATTATGATATGATAACGTTTTGGTAATTTGTATTTTGCTTTGCGTGTTTCAAAGTATTTTTCCAATCCGATTGTATCTTTAATCGATTTGTCCCAAACCTTATCCGATTTAATTCGGAACAATACCAATCCGTTTTTATATTCGTTCATCGTATTGGCAAAATCGGGGTATATTGTTTCGAGATGTTTGTTGTAGTACTCGAAGAGCTTGTCTTTTTTAAAGCGTTTAAAAAATTTATTGATGATATATGTTTTATCTTTATATGTTGCCGTGTTGTGTGATTGACGTTGGAACAGATAAAGATAAAAATCTTTGTATGTAAAGGTCTTATCATTGTTGATGATAAATAAGGCGTCATCGACGGTTTTGTCTTGCGGAATTGTCCATTTGTTATTAAAGAAATCTTTTGTAATATGCTGATTTACAACTGATAAGTTTCCAATCATTTTAATAGGAAATTGTTTTTCGATGCGTTTGATTAACTTTTCTTTTCCCATTTTGGAACGCTCGTCGCGCATAACTTTTCGTTTGAGTTCGGGTTCAATTTGCTTGAATGACGGGACAGGATATTTGTTGAGTAATTTGATGATATGCCAACCGTAACGAGTTTGGAAAGGTTCGGAAATATCTCCCGGATTTTTCAAATCGAAAGCGACTTTTTCAAATGCGGGTATCATTGAGCGAATACCGAATTTTCGCAATTTACCACCGCGTTTAGCACTGTTTTTATCGTCTGAGAATTTACGAGCTAAATTTTCAAAAGTATCTTGGTTGTTTTTTAGTTTTTTGTAAATATTAAAAATACGGGTTTTAGCATCGCTTTCTTGATTTTTTTTGTTGTTCATAGTGAGGATATGCGCTACTTCTATTTCGCCTTTTGCAGGGCGCTTGTCCAGTATTTTGATGATATGATATCCGAATCTGGTACGGAAGGGTTTGGAAATTTTGCCGACCGGGGTATTGTAAGCAGCGGTTTCAAAGGGATAGACGGTATGAAATATGTTGATATAATCCAAATCGCCTTTGTTGTTTTTGGCGCTTGGGTCTTGTGAATATTTTTGAGCTAGTTTGTCGAAATCTTCGCCTGCTTCTGCTTTTTTATAGACTGACATAATTTTGTCGTAAGCCTTTAATGTGTCTTGTGGCGATGCGTCAGGGGATACTTGTATCAAAATATGTGCAACGTGTACATCGTATTTCATTCGTTCGTAGGCTTCTTTAACCAATTTGTCAATGATGTCGTTGTCTGATAAATATTTTTTGGCCAAATCACGTCTATATGATTTTAATTCGAGTTTTAATTGCGGTATTGTATCGTATTTCTTTTGATAGGCATCTTCCAATTCCAATTTATACCGCTTAAAAAGTTCCATATAGTTATCAATATCTTTTTGTTCGGGATCTTGTACCAAATCCAGATTTTTGGTGTACATATTTTCAAATTCGTTTGTGGTAACGGGTTTACCGTTAATCGTCATCAGTACCGGCGATTGTTGAGCTTTTGTAATGCCGGCTAAAAATAAAAAAAAGTAAAAAGCATATCGTTTCATATTCATTCTGTTTTATTATAATGTATAGAAATTGAAAAATCAAATGCAAATTTAAGGTTTTTTATTGAGATTAAGATAGTGAATAATTATAAAGTTCTCCAATGTGGTATGCATTGCTATCAACAAACATTGAAGAGCGAGATTAATTATATTTTATTAGTGTCAAATGACAAACCTTACAATAGTATCAAACGAGAAAATTAGTAGAAATGAAGCGCATATATCAGCAAAATGTGATGCGGTATAAAAAAGAAACCAAAACGCAAGTTGTTTTGGTTTCTTTTACTGAAGTTGATAAACGATAACGGTATTTTTCCGACACCTATATAAAAATGACTTTTAATTTTTAATCAATTTACCTCTTTTTTTCTTTCCGTTTATTGAAACCATATAAATGTAGAAACCCGGATTCAAATATTTAAGATTAATTTGTTCTTTTGACGAGATTTTTTGTGAGATTAATTGATGCCCTTGCAAATCAAACAATTCAAAAGTAGCCTTACCGGTATTGTTTAAGTTGATATTGATATTTAAAACATCATTTACAGGATTGGGATATAATACGGCTAAATTGTTCTTTGTTTCATTAATGCCGGCATTGTTATCAGAGTAATAAAGGATTTTATTATTTATCCAATTCCAATCATTACCGGTTGCGTCCCAACCATAGGTTTTAATTTGCAATAGTTTGTTTGTGTAACTATTGAAAAAATCAGGAGTTAACAAATCCGAACTATTTATTGATAAATCAAAATCATATTCATCTTTATAAGAACCTATCCATTGATTTGTAGCGGTATCCCAATTATAATGAGCATTCAACGTCATATTCCCATTGCTATCGTAAGTGTGTTCATCTTTATAAGAACCTATCCACTGATTTGTAGCGGTATTCCAATGATAACTAACCTTCAATGTTCGATTGCCATTGGTATCGTAAGCATATTCAGCTTTATAAGAACCTATCCACTGATTTGTGCCGGTATCCCAATGATATCTAACGTGCAACATCATATTGCCATTGGTATCGTAAGTGTATTCAATTTTAGAACTGTTTATCCACTGATTAGTACCTGTATCCCAATCATAACTAACAACCAATATTTCATTATCGTTGGTATCGTAAGTGTATTCATGTTTAGAATTACCTATCCACTGATTTGTACCGGTATCCCAATCATAACTAACAACCAATGATAGATTGCCATTGGTATTGTAAGTGTTTTCATATTTAATATTACCTATCCACTGATTAGTACCGGTATCCCAATTATAAATGATCCACAATATTAAATTACCATTGGCATCGTAAGTGTTTTCATATTTATAACTATTTACCCACTGATTAGTACCGGTATCCCAATCATAACGAACATCCAATGTCCGATTACCATTGGCATCGTAAGTGTGTTCAATTTTAAAACTATTTACCCACTGATTTGTAGCGGTATCCCAATGATATTTAACCAACAATATTAGATTGCCATTGGTATCGTAAGTGTATTCTTTTTTATAATCACCTATCCATTGATTTGTAGCGGTATCCCAATTATAATGAGCATACAACGTCATATTGCCATTAGCATCGTAAGTGTATTCTTTTTTATAAAAACCTACCCACTGATTTGTAGCGGTATTCCAATGATAACTAACCTTCAATGTTCGATTACCATTGGTATCGTAAGTGTATTCTTTTTTATTACCACCTATCCATTGATTTGTAGCGGTATCCCAATTATAACCGGTTTCCGATATCATATTACCAATAGCATCGTAAGTGAATTCTTCTTTGTTTTGTTTGGCACCGGTAGCAACCTCATAGGTAATTGTGCTATCTAATGTTTGTAAAATAATTGCAGGACTTTTAAAGCGTTTTATTGTTGATTTGAAGTTATAAATTTCGGAAAAATCTTGAAGCATTGCTTGAACTCGTTCATACTTCTGCTTAACAGGTAGATAAATGTTTTCTAAAATTTTCAAACGGTGTTGGTTACTGCGTGTTTGTTGTGACA
>JALVKK010000316.1 GCA_027033875.1 Flavobacteriales bacterium | reverse complement strand
ACGGCTTCCTGAAAATATCAAAGCACAACTGCCAAGTGAAACAGACTTTAAACAAGTATTAAACGATAAGAATATTCAAATAGAATAAGAATTTTAATCTTTATCGTTGCCAGTCTTCAAATTTGACAAATTTCCACTGTTCGGGGTGTTCGGTCGGTTCCAACCGGTTTTCAATATTGTCGGGTAAGGCAGGAAAGAAATCAATACCGGTTAGTTTTTCGATACTATCTACCGGCACGACAAAATGACGTAAATCTTCTTGCAAATCTTTGTGCGGAATTAAAAAACCAATCATTCGTGCTTTGCCGGATTTTTGGTAATCTAAAATTATTTTGTAAAAATAATCCGGAACGGCAACGCGTTCTCTTCCTATTCGTTCCAATCCGGGTTGCAAAACACCACCTGTTACAATATAGAGTTTGCCGTAGCGTTTTGCCCAATAGCGTACTTGTTTTTCGAGCTGATTCCATATCCCGCCGTTAAAGTAGTGATCCATGGGACTGACATTGGACGTATAAAAAGTTTCGTCATAAGCCTCTACCGAAAAACGTCTGTCGCCGGCAGGTAACAAATGTCCTTTTTCATAACCGTTCGGATAATAATTTTTGTAATGTGCCGAGCGTGTTTTGACCAACGGATCTCTTACAAAATGAGGTCTGTCAATATGCTGATGGCTGATTTGTTTGGGACTCAAGCTATAGGCAACCCATTCGGCATTTTCATAATCTTCGTTGTAAGATAAGGTGTAATAATGATGCTTGACCACTTGCCCCGTTGTAGAAGTGGGCAGGTAATTAAAAGTGTCTTTTACTACGACTGCTTTTTGCGTTTCCACAATTTTTTGTTGCGGGTTGTTTTGGCACGCATAAATGATTATTGATATGAATAATATTGCTAAAAATTGATTGATATGTGTAAATGTGTTTGACATTATTAATTGAGAATTGAGAATTGAAAATTGAGAATTATTTTTTTTTGGTTGAAATTCTTTTTAGAAGTTTTTATGATAGTTACTAAGAGCTTTATAAGCTCTTGAATATCAGGTTTTAAGAATTGGTATGATTCTTTGGTTATATTTTCCGATTGAAATAATAATTCAATCCAATAATCCGTTTCATTAGCTTCCTTCAAAGCAATACTTAATTTATTGATAAAATCAGCTTTGCTTTGTGCATGCTCGGCTTCATGTATCAACGCCCCAATTGAAGTGCCACTACGTAAAATTTGTTTACTAAGCACAAAATCTTTTTGCTCATTTTTAAAAAATTTTGATAACTTAATTATTCTTAAAGCAAATCTAAATGATTTTTCTTTAATAATATTTTCCTTTTTATGATTCATAAAAATTATCCATTATCCATTTTCAATTATCCATCTTAAGACGCTTTGCGTCTTAATGCGCTTCATACCAATTATCCCCCACACCGATATCGACAATCAAGGGTACCGGAAGTTCCACAACATTTTCCATTTCTGTTTTGATGAGTTGCCGGACTTCTTCCAATTCGGATTCGGCTACTTCAAAGACTAATTCGTCATGAACTTGCAGGAGCATCCGGGTTTGGTATTTTCCGGCTAATTTATCATGGATACTGATCATGGCTTTCTTGATAATGTCGGCGGCACTTCCTTGCAGGGGTGCGTTTACGGCATTGCGTTCGGCTGCCGAACGCACAATGGCATTACGCGAATAGATATCTTTTAAATACCGGCGACGTTTAAAAATCGTTTCGACATAACCTTGCTCGCGGGCCATATCTACTTGTTGCTTGATATAATCTTTTAAGGTCGGATAGGTTTCAAAATAAGTGTCTATCAGTTGTTTGGATTCTTTACGGCTCAAGCCGGTTTGTTGGCTCAATCCGTGAGCTGACAGTCCGTAAATGATACCGTAATTGACACTTTTGGCATGCGAACGTTGTTCTTTGGTCACTTCACTGAGCGGTATGTCAAAAACTTTGGCAGCCGTAGCACGGTGGATATCTTCATCTTGTGCAAAAGCTTTGAGCATTTCGGGATCACGGCTGAATGAAGCAATTAAGCGCAACTCAATTTGCGAATAATCGGCAGAAAGCAACTTGTAGTCCTTTTCAGCCACAAAAGCTTTGCGGATTTCCTTGCCCCAACGGGTGCGAATGGGGATATTTTGCAAATTCGGATTGGTAGAGCTCAAACGGCCTGTTGCCGTGATGCCTTGGTTAAAATGCGTGTGAATACGTCCGGTAACGCGATTGATATATTTGGGTAAAGCTTCAACATAAGTTGATAGCAGTTTGGTCAACGACCGCCATTCCAAAATCTTTTGAATTATGGGTTGGTCCGGATATTTTTTGAGGGTTTCTTCAGAGGTTGAATATTGTCCGGTTTTGGTCTTTTTGGGTTTGCTGTCAATTT
>JALVKK010000315.1 GCA_027033875.1 Flavobacteriales bacterium | reverse complement strand
AACCCGAACATTTTAAACCGGCTGTTGAAAAACATATAGCACAAACCCAACAGGAAATTGATGCAATTATTGAAAATAAAGCCGTTCCCGATTTTCAAAACACCATAGAAACTTTGGAATTTTCGGGTATGCATCTGTCCCGTATTCAAAGCGTTTTGATGAATATCAATTCCGCTGAAACCAATGAAGCATGGCAGCAAACCACTGAAGAAATTTTGCCATTATTAAATGATTTCTACAATAATATCCGGCAAAACAAAGCCCTTTTTGACAAAATTGCTTACGTCAAATCTCATACCAATCCGGAAGATTTAACACCGGAACAAAATATGCTCCTTGATAAAACCTACAAAAGTTTTGTACGGAACGGTGCCGGACTTGACGCCGACAAACAACAAAAACTACGCAAAATAGACCAAAAATTAACCCGTCTAAAGTTGCAATTTAACAAAAACATCTTACACGAAACCAACAGTTTTGAGCTACTGATTACAGACAAAAAAGACTTGGAAGGATTACCGGCATCGGTCATAGAAACCGCCCGCGAATTAGCCACTCAACGCCAAAAAGACGGTTGGCTGTTTACGCTACACGCACCTTCCTACATTCCTTTTATGAAATATCTTAAAAACAGGAAACTACGCCAAAAAATGGCACTGGCTTACGGTAGCCGCAGTTTTAAAAATGATGACTTTGACAACCGCAACATTGTTTTGCAAATAGCTACGCTACGCAAACAACGGGCCAACTTACTCGGCTATGCTACACACGCCGACTATGTCTTGGAAGAACGCATGGCGGAAACACCTAGTAAAGTTTTAGACTTTCTAGACCAATTACATCAAGCGGCGTATCCAAGAGCCCAAGCGGAACTGCAAAAATTACTGGATTTAGCCCGGCAAGACGGTATAGACCGGCTTGAAAAATGGGACGTGTCTTATTACATGAACATTCTTAAAAAACAAGAACTCAATCTGGACGAACAAAAACTCAAAGCCTATTTTCCGCTACCTGCCGTTCTACAAGGTGTTTTTGATATAGCCGGTAAATTATACGGTTTAAGTTTTAAACCCAACGACCAAATAGACACCTACCATCCCGACGTACAAGTTTATGAAGTTTTCGACGAAAACGGCGATTTTTTGGCAGTCTTATATACCGATTTTTATCCGCGTACCGGCAAGCGTCAAGGTGCTTGGATGACTTCTTACAAAAGCCAATGGCAAAAAGACGGTGAAAATTCGCGCCCGCATATTTCCATAGTTACCAATTTTACCAAACCCACTGCCTCCGAACCAAGCTTGTTAAGTTTCAATGAAGTAACAACTTTATTCCACGAGTTTGGACACGCCTTACACGGCATATTGGCACAAAGCACTTACCCGAGCTTATCGGGCACAAATGTTTACTGGGATTTTGTCGAACTTCCCTCACAAATAATGGAAAATTGGGCTTACGAAAAAGAAGCCCTCGACCTGTTTGCACGGCATTACCAAACCGGTGAAAAAATACCGGAAGAAGATTTGAAAAACATCAAAAAATCCTTGCAATTTATGGAAGGTTACGCCACCAACCGTCAGTTAAGTTTTGGTTATTTAGACATGGGCTGGCACTACCGTTTTGACCCGGAAAATGACAAAGATGCTTCGGAAATAGAACAAAAACACATGGCAAAAACTCAAATCTTACCTTATTACAAACAAAACAATATGAGCGTGGCGTTTAGCCACATATTTCCCGGCGGCTACGCCGCCGGCTATTATTCCTACAAATGGGCAGAAGTATTAGATGCCGATGCGTTTGCCTATTTTAAAGAAAAAGGCATTTTTAATCCCGAAGTATCCCGAAAATTCAAAGCTTTGTTGCAAGCAGGCGGTACCGAACACCCGATGATACTTTACAAACGGTTCCGCGGACGCGAACCAAAAGTAGAAGCGTTGATTAAACGAGCGGGGCTCAACGTTAGTTGAAAGTTTATAAAGTTTATAAAGTTCATAATGTTTATAATGTTGAATGTTGTAGAGACGTTTTGGTAAAACGTCTGAATTGAAAATTGAAAATGGAAAATTGACAATGTAGAAACGTTTTGGTAAAACGTCTAAAACATCGCAAACGGAATAAAGCGACATCCCGTACCCGAAAGAAGCGAGATTGAAAGTCAGTAGAGACAAATAAAATTTGTCTCGAGAGTGGAAAATGCAAACCATGCCCGGTTAGAAACAAAAAAACGGGAAACCCCTTATTGCGTTTCCCGTTTTTAATGTTTATTTAATTATTCTTTTGAATTCAACATATTATTTGTTTTTCAAAAGCAGTTCTTCCAGCCGTTGAATGCGTTTTTCCTGATCTTGCAGTTTAGCTTCATATTCTTGTTTCATTGTTTCCATTGCTTGTTC
>JALVKK010000314.1 GCA_027033875.1 Flavobacteriales bacterium | reverse complement strand
TTGTATATTAAGGTTCGGGCGGTCATGGTACCGAAATCGTTTTCAACAAAGGTCGCAAAACCCATTGCCGTTGCGTATAAGACGAACAAAACCGTCATGGTTTTGGTGGAAATCAATAGGTTATAAATTTTTTTTGTAGTTGCTGACATAGTTTTGTTTTAAAAGAACAAATTTAAGAGATACAGATGAATACAAAAGTATATTTAACAAAAAATTTTGATTATTAACCTTTGAACGATAAATAAAATTGGCTCTATGCTGAAAATACCGGTTAACATACATTTGTAAAATATTTTTTATTCTACAAATGTGTCGTACCTACGGCACTCAAATGTTTTTTTTCTATTGTTATCGTTACAAAGGTGTCGCCTCTATGAGACTCATTATCAATTATTCTATTATAAAATAGTCCCGTAGGAACGGAATCTTGGTAGCAATTAAATAATAATGACAATTAAAAGCTCCGTAGGAGCGACACTTAAAAGCTAAAAATAGATTTTTCCAATGTACACTTCATCAATTTGTTTGAAACGGTGAGAATGTGATTATTATCTATAAAAAAATAGTAAATTTGAAATCAAAATATAAAATGATAATAATTTTTATTTTTTCTTAAATTACAAGCAGAAAGTATGATATGAAGCGGTGAACGAATATCAAAAACTGTATTCTATGAAGTCGATCAATTTATCAATTAACCAATAAATAAATGAAAATCCCCATCAATAAATGGTCAAAAGACGATCGTCCGAGAGAGAAATTGTTGCAAAAAGGTGTCTCAGCCTTATCCGATGCCGAATTGATTGCCATACTAATTGGTTCCGGAAACAGGGAAGAATCTGCAGTAGGTTTATCGCAGAGGATATTGAAAGATACCGGTAACAATTGGCACCAACTGGCAAAATTATCGCTTAAGGATTTGATGAAGTATAAAGGTATTGGCGAAGCTAAGGCTATTAGTATTGTAGCGGCATTGGAGATAGGACGTCGGAGAAATTTATCCGAAGCACTTGAGCGGAAAGAAGTAAAAAGTTCGCGAGATGCTTTTGATATTTTAGCGCCTAATTTGTCTGATAAGCAGGTTGAAGAGTTTTGGGTGATTTATATGCGTAAAAATACCGTTATAGGTGTACATCAATTACATCAAGGCGGATTGGATAATTCCTTGGTTGACATTCGTATGTTGCTAAAAAGTTTGCTCGATAAGGAAGCGACTGCTTTTATCGTAGCGCATAATCATCCATCCGGTGGCTTAAATCCGAGTGAGTCAGACAAAAAACTAACTCGCAAAATCAAAGAAGCCGTTAACTATTTAGACATTAATCTGTTGGATCATTTGATTATAGCCGAAAACGATTATTACAGTTTTGCCGATAAAGGGAATATATAGTCTGACTTGTCCTGAAATAGGTTGACTCAAAAAGTCAACAAAAATCAGGACGAGGCACGGGTACAATTTTGTTCAGACTTCACAATCCGGAGGGTCCTTTGGACACTGAGCTACTTTTCATTTTATCGTTTCATCAACTCATCAACTTATCACTTCATCACTTCATCAGAAAAATCCCTATCTTTGTGTATTATTTTAAATCATTCTAAATAACTATGGCTAATTTATTTGAACAACATCAAAAAAAACAAAGGCTGAAAGATAAATTATATTTTTACGGATTTTATACGGTACTACTGTTTTTGTTGGCATTGACAATTGTGTTAATCAGTAAGGACACGCTGACTTGTCTGTTTGATTGGTATTGTGTTTCGTCCAAGCAACACTATGTTCAAGCGGCTTTGATTTTATACTTTTATTTATTAATGGCGGTAATTTTGGTTATTCAAACTTATAAACTGCTTGAAAAATTGGTTGCCCGTAAGAATCATATTAAGTATTTCAAGTATATATTTTATGCCATTCCTTTTGTAGTAGCATTAATAATTTGGCTTGTTGGCACGCGTTCTTACGATGCCTATTTGTTGGTTATTTTTGCTGCTATTATTTCTATTTTAGGCTTGTTGATGATTGAATTTCGAAAGAAATAAACTTATTGTTTAGTTCTTTGTTTTTATTTAAAATGAAGTTTTCGTGTTTATTACAGTTTGGTTTTAAATTGAGGAACACATGAAAAATCTTATTCGGAAAATACAATATAATACATTTATGAGCATTGATGCATTTATCTTGATACCAGATATTATAAATCTTTAAAGCAAGAAACGACTACAAAATATTTGCAGCCGTTTCTCTTTATGAGAATTACCCCATCTTACATTATCTTTTGATTATTCCTCACAATTCAAAATTTTGAATTCCGTTCGTCTGTTCAATTGGTGTTCTTCTTCGGTACATTTTACACCGTCAACACAGCCGTTGACCGGACGGGTTTCGCCATACCACTTCGCTACCAA
>JALVKK010000313.1 GCA_027033875.1 Flavobacteriales bacterium | reverse complement strand
GGCAATAATAAATAAAAATATGTCGTTTTTTTTTAAATTAAATTTGCAGTTTTAAATATAACAAATGTCTAAAAAAAATTATTTTTTTCTTATTTTTTTGTTTTTTTCCGTTTTAGTTGTGGCGCAGTCCAAATCTAAATTCAAAGCGGTTATTACGACTTGGAAGGATGACAAACCGGCGGCGGTGTCCATTACGTTTGATGATGCTTCATATACGCAATATGAATATGCTTATCCTGTTTTGTCAAAATATCATTTTAACGCCACATTTAGTTTGGTAGGTGAATGGACAAAGGAACAGGCGTCTTATTCTGCCGAAGCCGGAATGTTTGAAATCAAAAAAATGGGGTGGCAACAAATCCGGCAGTTGCAAAAAGCCGGCAATGAAATTGCATCGCACGGCTACCGGCACCAACGCTATAACAGACGCTTGCCTTTGGACACTTTGGCAGCACAAATGAAACGCAACAAAACGCTGATTGAACAACATACCGGCGCTACTTGCTACACCATACATTATCCTTATTCATTTGCCAACGAAAAAACCGCCCGTGCGGCTCGGATAGCGGGTTTCCGTTTTGGTAGAACGGGGGGCAGTTCCTACAATAAGGCTGTTCCCGATAACATTTTATTACTCAAATCAAAAGCTGTTTTGAGTGATAGTGTGCCTAACTTGGCGGAATTTGAAAAATGGTTGGAAAATGCGCACGGCAAATGGCTTATTTTGATGTATCATCATCTGTTTCCGAAAGGCAGTAAGGAGATGCGTATTTTGGAATATCACAAAGTCAGGAATACGTATTCGCTTTATCCGGCAACTTTTGACAAGCAGATGCAAATGTTGGCACAAAAAAATTATTGGGTGGCACCGGTTATGCAAATCGGGAAGTATATTGTGGAACGGGAAGCCGTCAAACTGAAAACGCACCGGTGTTTTGGCAGGTATGTGATTAAATTGCAATCGAAATTAGATAAAATCTATGACGAACCGCTGACAATCAGGGTCAAACTGCCTTGGAAAAAGATCAAGGTTAAGATAGGCGAAACGGAAAAAATATATTCAAACACAAACGGCGAAATTCTGCTGGACGCCTTACCCGGCAGTAAAATCGTAATCAAAAAGAAAATGTAGATGTATTACGCCTTGCGCATCATAGAAAAGATATTCATTATCTATTTTACCGCATATTTGGTCATAGATGTGCTGTTGTATGTCAATGCGTTATTTTACTTTTTTGTGCGAACTAAAAAGTCAAAGTCCCGTAAGGCACACGATTACACGCAACACCCTATTTCGATTATCGTGCCGGCGTATAACGAAGAGGTTTCGATTATCACGTGCATTGAAAATCTTTTGGAGTTGGATTATCCCGATTATCAGGTTATTTTGGTCAATGACGGTTCGAAAGATCAAACGATGCAAAGGGTTTTAGAACATTTTGAGGTGGAAAAAGTGGCGCTTGATGAACCGGAAAACGCCTTAAATACGGCGAATTTGCTGGCGGTTTATCGTCTGAAAAGCGAACGGAATTTGCTTATTTTGGATAAGGAAAACGGTGGTAAAGCCGATGCAATCAACGCCGGAATTAACTATGCATCAGGCAAATATATTTGCACCATTGACGCCGACTCGGTTTTGGATCCCGATGCTTTGAAGGAGGTAGTCAGTCCGTTTATCAACAATCCCGGCACTATTGTTACCGGCGGACAATTAGCCGTAGCCAACGATGTGAGCATCGTCAAAAACCGTGTGCAAAGTGCTCGTGTGCCAAAGAATATTTGGGTGCAATGGCAAATCAACGAATACATTAAATCTTTTATGATTTCGCGTATCGGGTTGAGTAAAATCAATGCTTTGCTGATTATGTCCGGCGCTTTTTCGCTGTTTAAAAAACGCGATTTGAATGAAGTAGGCGGTTTTTTGACAAAAATAAATACGTCGCCTTATGTTTTGGAAAATGTCGGAAGCGGTAAACAAACCGTTTGTGAAGATATGGAAATTGTGGTGCGCTTGTGGAAATACAAAAGAGATCAAAAACAAAAAGCCAAAGCTGTGTTTGTTCCCGAAGCGGTTTTGTGGACGGAAGTGCCTGACAACGCAAGCTTTTTGTTCCGGCAACGTTCGCGTTGGCATCAAGGATTGGCGGAAACATTGAGTATTTACCGCAAAGCCATTTTTGAACCGTCTTACGGCGTAACGGGTATGTTGGCATTGCCGTATTATTTCTTTTTTGAATTGTTATCGCCTATAATGAAAGTTTTGTCCTTGATTTTCATTGTTGTAGCCGGATATTACGGGGTGTTTAATGCAAAATGGGTATTTTTGTTGCTCGCCGGCATCTTGTTGACTACCGCCATTATTATGAGTAGCATCACGTTGCTGTTGGAATATTGGAGTGAAAAACATAC
>JALVKK010000312.1 GCA_027033875.1 Flavobacteriales bacterium | reverse complement strand
TTGCGTGCATCTATTGCTTCGGCAGGAAATGACCATCGTCTTGGCGCAAATGAAGCACCGCCGGCTATAATTTCTGTATTTATCGGAGAACAATTAACCAAAGTTTTACAAGAGTTGAAAAACGTTTCAAGCGGTAAATTGTCACCGCAAGAAAAGACTGATTTAAAATTGAATGTCGTCGGGAAAATCCCTGAAATTATGTTGGATAATACGGACCGTAACCGCACATCGCCTTTTGCTTTTACAGGCAATCGATTTGAATTTAGAGCAGTTGGGTCTGCTTCTAATACAGGTAATCCTATGACGATTTTGAATATGATTGTTGCCAAGCAGTTGCGTGATTTCAAAAAAGAAGTCGATGCTATTATTGAAAAAGATAAGCTGAAAAAAGACGAAGCAATATTTAATGTTTTACGTGAATATATCAAACAATCCGAACGTATATTGTTTGAAGGTGACGGTTACAGCAAAGCATGGGAAAAAGAAGCCGGAAAACGCGGGTTGAGCAATGCCAAAAACACGCCTGAAGCATTGAAAGTGTATAAAGATAAGAAAGTAAAAAACTTATTTGAAGAAATTGGTGTGCTTAACGAACGTGAGTTAGAAGCAAAATATGAAGTAGAACTCGAGCAATATGTGATGAAAGTCCTTATTGAAGCGGGTGTATTGGCAGATTTGACTATGAATCATGTAGTGCCGGCAGCTATCAAATATCAAAAAGAATTGGTAAAAGTGGTCAAAGATTTGAAACATATCGATTCAAAAACCTATGAAACTTTGGCTCAAGAACCTTTGCGAATGTTGAAAGAAATATCTGAAAATATTACCAAAGTTTCCGAATTGGTACGTAAATTACGTAAGGAATTAGACAAATTGGAAAAACTCGATTTGGAATCTAAAGCCGAAAAATTAGCCAAAAAAATTAAACCGGAATTTGACAAAATCCGAAGCTATACAGATAAGTTGGAAATGATGATTGATGATGAAATTTGGCCTTTGACCAAGTATCGTGAAATGTTGTTTTTAAGATAAAAACTGACTGCCACAAATCTATCAGGTTGTCAAAACCTGTAGATTTGTTTGTACACACAAACAGGCATAGTAAAACAAGCCCCGCAATCTTGCAGGGCTTGGTTTATTTTGAAGTATTTGTTGTCATTTCGTTTCCTGTGAATGGGGAGCTAGAAGTCTTCTACTTCAGTTTTTCCATTAAACTTTATAAACATTATAAACATTTAACTTTCTACTACCTTGTTAATCACATCTACAAAAATATCTTTCAACCGGTGTGTGCTGACGGCCTCTTTAAAAGCGTCAATCGGCAAAATTTGCTCTTTGTCTAAGACGTAAGTCGTAGCAGCTAGAGCGGTACTTTTACGGTTTGCCATTTTGCTGAACGGTACAGATATCACATTGGGAAACTCTGATATTAATTCATCCGTAACCAGCTTTTCATCAATGTAAATTTTGGCATCTTTGTGCAATTTGGCTTTAACTTTGTTCAAACCGTCTTCTGTTACAATAACAAAATAATCGGGTTTGTCCAGTCCGGTATAGTTAATAGGTTGGTGGTCAAAAATAACTTCTGCTACCGAGAAACCGGTACCTACGGTAATCGGGTATTCGCCTTTCATGGTGGTGTCCAATCCGGCATACATACCTGCCATGGCTAAGAAACGGGCTACGGATTGCGCCCCGCCTCCGGCAGAACCGGCAATTAAGATACCTTTTCGTTCTTTTAGTCCGGCATTGTATTTTTGCTCGATAATGTTGGTTTGTTCTAACAATGAAGTTGTTTCTTGGTCAACAATTTTTGTAGCCGGGCGGTCATGTTCCAAAATATTTTCTTCTTCTATGACCTCCATCAGTTCGTTCATACGTTTCATGCCGTATGACGGACACAAACTGGCGGTTTCCACTATGGAGAAACCTTCGGTTTCGATGGCTTTTTTCAGTGTATCTTTGATTTTGTTCGGGGCATTGACTCTAACGGCAAATCGCGCGCCGGAAGCATGCGTCAATTGTATCAAATCAAATGGTGGAATGTCTTGTTCAAAATCGATGATTTCTTTAAATTTTTGCGTTGATAATCCGCTGATTTGTCCGCCGGTCATGCCGTAAAGCAAGTTGTTTAAGACGATTAAAGTCATATCCACATTTCGACGTGCCGCTTCTAAAATATGTTGTAAGCCGATAGTCGCTCCGCCATCACCGATAAAAGCGATAACTTTTTTGTTTTGTTTTTGAGCAACTCCCATAGCCACACCTAGTCCCAATGCAGGCGAACGTCCGTGCAAACCGTGAATGGTATGGGTGGCAAAAAGCGGGTCTATCAAACCACTACACCCGATGTCGCTGACAACAATGATGTCTTTTGGGCCGTAATTGAGTTCTTGCAATGCTTTGTTTAA
>JALVKK010000311.1 GCA_027033875.1 Flavobacteriales bacterium | reverse complement strand
AAAATATACGGGGTCGGTGAAGGGAAAGCCCGAAAATACGGTAAACCCTTTGTCGAATTAATAGCCAAATATGTAGAAGAAAACGATATTATACGTCCTGAAGATTTTGTGGTCAAATCAACAGCAAACCGTTCGGCTCTCAAAATATTCATCATCAAAAGTACAGACCGTAAAATTCCCCTCGATGATATAGCATCCGCCAAAGGATTGACAATGGAAGAACTTATCAAAGAAATGGAACAAATTGTCTATATGGGAACCAAACTCAATATCGACTATTATTTGGAAGAAATATTTGATGAAGAGCAACTCGAAGAACTACACGATTACTTTATGGAAGCAGACTCTGATAAAATCAGTATCGCAATGGAAGAATTTGAAGGTGAATATGAAGAAGACGAACTCAGATTGTTCAGAATTAAGTTTATCAGTGATATTGCCAATTAGTTATCAGTTACTCTTTGACAGACACAGTAACTTGTGCTAAAAATATCAAGTGCGAATTACAAACTTGTACGCTTTCTATCGTCCGGTAAAAATATTTACTTTTTCTTGTTTTATACAAATGTTTTTTGAATAAATTCTGTAACAAACAATACATTTTATTCGTTGGTTGTTTATAATTAAAGCATTTGTTATGAAAAAGAAAGTTATATTGATACTCGTTTGGGTCATTATCTTGCGATTATTAAATATTTATTTTTTTAATAATGAGCCTTTGTTTTATCTGTCTCCGAGAAATTTTAACGGACGCGGATTGTTAGTTGCACCCGGTTGGTTGGATTTTCTAATTGTTATTGTAGTCATCGTATTATCATATCCGAAATCCGAAAAATTTTCATTTTCAACCGAAAAAATCAAAAATCCGTTATTTGCTTCATTTTCAATTATTTTAACTCCTGTTATTATCGGTTTATTGCTAAACAATTATATCGAAAAAACATATACCGGTTTTGAATTTAATCTTCTTCTTGTATTAAAATATTTACTTTTTATTCTAACTTTTATCGCTATCAATTTGTGGGCTGATCTTGTCAAATTCAAGAATAAATTCATCCAATTCGCGATTTTAACAACAGGTTTGTTGTTTTTGGCTTATACACAAGATATTTTCGGTTCGGGAAATCCTATGTATATTTTATTAGCCATTCTCAACAGCACCGGTTTGACACTTGTATTATTGAGCATCGGCTTACGCCGATTTTATAAAGATGCTCCGGTTGAAAGCATTTTTGTCATAGCGATAACCGGTATATTTAACATATTTTTTATTTATAGTGCGCTTTCTGTCAGTTTTTTCACCATATTTTTACCATTTTTAGCTATGCTTACGGTGTCATTATGTTGGTATAAAATTCGAAACAAAAGAAACGGATTAATGATAGCCGGCTTAGTGTTTCTCCTTGCTGTTTTTCTGAATTTCGGCTTACCGGCTCTTTTATCTGAAAGAATCTCTAATGAGTTGATTGAAAACCACAAACAAGAAAAATATTATACAACCCGTTTTAACCGGATAATAGTAAAATATACTTCGCCGGAACTTAAAGAAATAGCATTAAAATTTGCCAAAGTTATAGATGCTGCTAATCAAATTAGTCAAAAAGAGTTTGGTTTTTCACCACAAGTTAAAGAATTAATAATCAACGGTTTTGGTGAAGGCGGTTTTCATGCAGAAATGCCGGACAGAATCGTCGGTAAAATCATTAGTAAAAAATATATTGAAAAATGTTTGGATAGCAGTTTTCTCAACAACCCCGATTTATCTCCCGATTTTCCGGATCCTGTAAATGCCATTTTACACGAATACAGCCATTTGTTTGGAAGTATAACATATCATAAGTGGTACCCCGGACCTGAAGAAGAAGGTTGGGCAACCTATTCCGCTACCCGTTTATCAAAATTACTATATCCCGAACAACCGGATTTGTGGCAACCGGCTTATGATTTTTCTAAACAAGCATCTAAAATTACAAAACTCAATTTATCGGGGCGAGCCGTTGTATGGTCTCACCCGCACGAATTCGGTGGCTTCAATTTATGGTATCATTTGGGAAAAGATTTGGGGGTTAGAAATTTGTATCAAAAACGTCTGCAAGTTTCAAGACGTGATTTGAAAAACGGTGCATTATATTATGTCAGTAATCCTCAATCTGCAAAAAATACCGTCAAAATTTTTGGAAAAGAAAATTTTATAAAATACGGACAATTTTCAGCATTTCAATTCCACAAACGTTATGCAAAAGAAAACTATAAATATTTAGCCAAAACTACCGGAATGGACACAACACGCATTTTGAAAATCTATCAACTTATGAAAAACAAAACTGTCAATCCATCCGTTCCAATTCCGAAATAATTAATAAATTTGTTAAAAATCAATATCTATTATTATCAGTTTGCGTTTCAACTTATGTAAATTTTAATTGATTTATTTATCGTATTTTTGCATCAATATTAAAAGATCAAAATATGCACAAGAATATTAAACTCGCAGTAGCACTCATCATTTTCGGATTGGCAATTTGGCAATTTACCGAAAGTTATATCGGAAACGGGATTGCTTTAATCTTTTTGACATTAATTGTCTTATTTTTCTACGTTAGAAACGAATATCTGTTGATGGCATTTTTGAGATTGCGTAAAGAAGATATGGAGGGTGCCGATAAATGGCTCCGTAAAATAAAAAATCCGAAAGCACAATTGATCAAACCGCAAGAAGCATATTATTATTTGCTTAAAGGCACTTTGATACAACGTGATAATTTACCGCAATCAGAAAAATATTTTCGTCAAGCCTTAGCCACCGGTTTAATAATGGACCACGATAAAGCTATGGCAAAATTAAATCTGGCCGGTATTGCTATTTCCAAACGCCGTAATCGCGAAGCCATTAATCTGCTACGCGAAGCCAAAGAATTGGATAAAAAGAAAATGTTTTTAGACCAAATAAAAGAACTACAACACCGCATTGACCCTACAACACGCGGTACTAAATTTGTGCCAAAGAAAAAGAAACGACGAAAATAATGGAAAATTAAAAATGGATAATTGACAATGTAAAGACGTTGCTGTGCAACGTCTAATTTGCATCGGAACATCTGAAAAATTGAAAATCTGTACCTCGGTACAATTTTGTTCCTAACGTCACAAAATCACTCGGTAACCAAAAAAATTTGAATTCGCAAATCTGAAATCAATAAAATCCTCGTTTCCTCAATAAATGATTGAAATTCCACAAATAATATATCATTTCGTTATAGGTTTTTTAATGGCATTTATCGGATTATTGTCTCCGGGTTTGTTAACTATGAGTACTCTGAATACTGCTATTGACCGCGGACAACAAAAAGCCGTAAAATTCGCCATAGGGGCGATTATCCCCATTTTTATTCAAGCACATATAGCACTATTGGGCGCCGAATATATCAAATTACATCCGGATATTATCAAATCTTTTTCAAAGATTGCAATAATTGTTTTCTCGATATTAAGTATATTTTTTTATAAACAATACCGGCAAAGAAAATTAGTCCTAAAAACCCCTCGTTTTAGCATTGATAATAGCTTTTTATACGGAATATTTGTCTCTTTTATCAATCCGCTGGCTATTCCTTTTTATTTTACTTACAGTACTTTATTGGAATTAAACAATTGGTTATCAATAACAGAACCATATATAACCGTATTTGTTTTCGGTGCAATTGCGGGCGCATTCAGTATATTGACAATTTATGCCAAACACGCTCCAAAATTATTAGGAAAATTGCAATTTGTTGCCAAGCATTTTAAATTGATTATGGCATTAATCATGCTTTTTTTAGCGATCGGTTCGTTGATAAATGTTTTGAATTATTGATTACTGTCCTCCTGATTATTCTCTTCTTTCGTTGCTTTTTCTTCAATGATTTTTACTTCTTCTTTCTTATCATCAAAAGGTCTTTTACCGAGTATCTCTTCCAAATCTTCTTTAAAAATAACTTCTTTTTCAAGCAAACGTTCGGCTAATTTAATCAACTTTTTCTTATTCTTTGATAACAAATCTTTGGCTCTTTGATATTGCTCTTCAATGAGTTTAGAAATTTCTTCATCAATTACTTCAGCCGTTTTTTCACTATAAGGTTTAGTGAAACCATATTCCTGTCCTGAGGAATCATAATAAGTCAGATTGCCGATTTTTTCATTCAAGCCGTAAACCGTAACCATGGCACGGGCTTGTTTGGTAACTTTTTCCAAATCATTCAAAGCACCGGTCGATATATTTCCGAAAATCACTTCTTCGGCAGCTCTACCGGCCAATGTAGCAGCCATTTCGTCCAGCATGTGTTCTTTTTCGACCAGTACCCGTTCTTCCGGTAAATACCAAGCAGCACCTAATGATTGTCCACGAGGCACAATGGTAACTTTGACCAAAGGATGAGCGTGTTCGAGCAACCAACTTGCCGTCGCATGTCCGGCTTCGTGATGTGCCACCCGTTTTTTTTCTTCGGGTTTGATAACTTTATTTTTCTTTTCCAATCCACCGATTATCCGGTCAACCGCGTCTAAAAAATCCTGTTTATCAACCTTTTCTTTATTATTTCGAGCTGCTATCAAAGCTGATTCGTTACAAACATTTGCAATATCAGCTCCGGAAAAACCGGGGGTTTGTTTGGCTAAAAAATCTACATCAACATCATCAGACAATGTTAAGGGTTTGAGATGCACTATAAAAATTTCTTTTCGCTCGTTCAAGTCAGGTAAGTCCACAAAAATTTGCCTGTCAAAACGTCCGGCTCTGAGCAAAGCTTTATCCAAAATATCGGCACGGTTGGTTGCGCCTATCACGATTACATTGTCTTTTGAACCAAAACCGTCCATTTCCGTAAGCAACTGGTTTAATGTATTTTCACGTTCGTCATTACTGCCCGTAAAATTATTTTTACCACGTGCGCGTCCAATGGCATCTATTTCGTCGATAAAAATGATAGACGGTGATTTTTCTTTGGCTTTCTTAAACAAATCACGCACTCGTGAAGCACCAACTCCTACAAACATTTCAACAAAATCGGAACCGGATAAAGAGAAAAAAGGGACTTTGGCTTCTCCGGCTACAGCTTTTGCCAACAAGGTTTTTCCTGTTCCGGGAGGTCCTACCAGCAATACACCTTTGGGTATTTTACCACCCAATTTGGTATATTTTTTTGTATTTTTCAAAAAATCAACTATCTCTTTGACTTCCTCTTTTGCTCCTTCCAAGCCGGCAACATCTTTAAAGGTTGTTTTTTCTTGTTTTTTGGCATCATACAATTGCGCCCGCGATTTGCCGATACTGAATATACCACCGCCTCCGGCGCCGCCACCTCCGGCAGCACCCGACATACGACGCATCATATACAACCAAAAACCTATGATTAAAACCCACGGCAATACATTCATTAAAAAACCCATAAAATAATCCGTGCTCGTTTTAAAACGGTATTCTACGGGAATACCTTGCTTTTTTGCCTGATCCAATTTTTCTTCAAACAATTTTAAATCGCCAATTTCGACTATATAATCAGGTTCCACAGGCGACGAAAAAATTCCCTTTTCACTGTGTTTTGCAAGTTCTTTGGCTTTATCGGTAACAAAAATATTCGCAATCTTTTTATTTTCTATAACAACTTCTTTGACTTTTCCATGATTTAACATATCGTCAAACTCGTTGTAACTCAACATTTTGTCTTCTCCACCGGCATTACCGTTCATCATTACCATAAAAATACCTATGGAAATAGCCATATAAATCCAAAAAACATTAAATTTGAACGGTGATTTATTTTTATTGGAATTATTTTGTTTATTTGATTCGTTATGATTGTCTTTATTACTCATAAGATTTTGGTTATTTTTATGATTCGTTTTTCAATTGCATAACTTTGGCATCGCCCCAAAGTTCTTCCAAATTATAATATTCGCGTACAGGCTTTTGCATAATGTGTGCCACTACATCGATAAAATCCAATAAAATCCACTCCGAATTGTCCTCACCTTCTACGTGCCAAGGTTTTTGATGCAAAGTTTTGCTAACTGTTTTTTTTATTGAATCCGCTATTGCATTTACTTGTGTATTGGAAGTCCCATCCGCAATGATAAAATATTTTGCCACAGCATTTTCAATATCTCTCAAATCAATAATCGTAGTATTTTGTCCTTTGACTTCTTCTATACCTTCAATAATTTTGTCGATTAATGTATCTGCTTTTACGGTTTTTGTCATATATTCGTGTTTATTCTAAATTGCAAAAATAAGTTTTTTATTTCATATGCATTACATCAAATTTGATACCATAACATCGACGAATGATTTCTTAAAATATTATGCTGAAACACAAGAATTAAACAATTTTTTTTATGTTTATAGCGAGTTTCAATCCAACGGACAGGGTCAGCGTTCAAATGTCTGGCAATCAGAATGTTGCAAAAACATTTTAATCAGCATTTTTCTTAAACCGAATATTGAACCGGCACAACAAACTATACTCAATAAAATGGTGTCTTTGAGTATTGTCAAAGTTTTACAAAAATTTAATATTCCCGGAGTTAGTATCAAACTCCCAAACGACATAATGGCAGACGGTCAAAAAATAGCCGGTATCCTGATTGAGAACAAAATAAGTGGCAATAAATGGGTACAAAGTATTATCGGTATAGGATTGAACGTCAATCAAACCAATTTTGTAAATTTGCCAATGGCTGTGTCGATGAAAAGCTTGACAGGACAAACTTATGACAGAGAGCAAATCATTAAACACTTGATTGAACAATTGCAATTTCATTATAAACAACAGCCGGAAATATTACAAAAAGAATTTAATAAACTGCTGATACACAACAACTAATGAATTTTACTATTAAAAAATATCAGGCGGATTTTCAAAAGGATTGGGACGATTTAATCAAGCGATCATCCAACGGTACATTTTTGCATTTGCGTAATTATATGGATTATCACGCTGATAGATTTGAGGATTTTTCGCTGATGATTTATGAAGGATTGAAATTACGGGCAGTCCTACCTGCACATCGTATCAAAGACGAAGTTTTTGCTCATAAAGGTTTGACTTACAGTGATTTTATTT
>JALVKK010000310.1 GCA_027033875.1 Flavobacteriales bacterium | reverse complement strand
ACTTTCAACTTTCAACTAATATTAATCAACATTATCTTCAAAAAATGAATTTTTCTCATTCAATCTCAAATTTCCTTCCGAATCCATTTCTATTCTGTGTATTTCTTTGGACGATTTCGGACTCAAATCTACATCGATACCTTTTTTTTGAAAAGCCGGAATTTCTTCTTTTTCTGTTTTAACATTAAGCTCTGTCGTATAATTTTTCATATAATTTTTACGCTTTTTACGTAATTTTAGGGCTATTTCGATAGGCAATTCCGTTAAATCCTCAATATCATCAAAATTTTCTTTTGGTTTATCATCGTCAAAATTGAATAAAAGCGGTTGTTCAATTTTTTTCTCTTCAACGATTCTTGAAATTAATTTTTCTTTTTTATTCGTATTTGTATTTTCTGAATTTTCCGTTCCGTCGATTTCAATATTTTTTAATTCTGCTTTAAAATCAAAGGCATATTGCGTATTGCCGTATTCATCTTGTTCTTCGACTATTTCCGGTTTTTGTTTTATTTCCGGTTCATACAAATTGATTTGTTCTTGTTCGGGTTTTGATGCAATATATTCTTCGGGTTTGATGTCGTTTACATTTTCATTTTTGATGACATGAACAATTTTATCGGGTTCGGCATTTGATATTAAGTCTTGTTGATTTTTGTTAAATCCGGTAGCTATTATCGTTACCGATATGGCTTCACCCAAATTTTCATCTTCACCGATTCCCATAATTACATCGGCATTGTTTCCGGCTTCATATTGTATAAAATCATTGATTTCGCTTATTTCATCTATGGTTATTTCATCTTTACCGGACAATATAAGCAATAAGACATTTTTGGCACCTGTGATTTTATTGTCATTGAGCAATGGTGAATCCAAAGCCTTCATAATCACATCTTTACTACGATTTTCACCACTTGCTTTGGCTGACCCCATTATGGCGGTGCCGCTTTTTTCCAATACGGTATTTACGTCTTTAAAATCAACGTTCATCGTGTAATTTTTTGTGATAACTTCGGCAATACTTGTAGCGGCTGATGCCAATACTTCGTCAGATTTGGCAAAGGCTTCTTTATAGGTCAGATTGCCGTATATTTCTCGTAGTTTATTGTTGTTGATAATGATAAGCGAATCGACGTATTCTCTTAAATTTTCAATACCTTTTTGTGCAAAAGTATTGCGTTTTTTACCTTCATATAAAAACGGACTGGTTACGATACCGACAGTTAATATTCCCATATCTTTAGCCAGTTTGGCTATAATAGGGGCGGCGCCTGTACCGGTACCACCACCCATTCCGGCTGTGATAAATATCATTTTTGTATTGTTTTCCAACACCTTTTTGATAGCTGACAAGTCTTCCAATGCCGCTTTTTCTCCGATTTCCGGATTGGCACCGGCACCCAATCCTTCGGTTAATGATTTCCCGATTTGAATTTTAATCGGGATAGGACTTTTTGATAAGTCTTGTGAATCGGTATTGACAATTACAAAATCAACATCTTTTATGCCTTTTTGATACATATAATTTACGGCGTTGCCACCGCCACCGCCTACACCTATGACTTTGATAACGTTTGACTTGTGCTTTTCCAAATCAAATTCCAAATTCAAATTAAAGTCGTTCATAATTGTTTTTTTATATTTATTTTTTAATATTATTTATGTAACCAAAGCTTTTTTACTCCAATTTTTTTATAATATTCCAAATAGCTTTTGAAATTTTTGATTTTCTTTTTTCTTGTAAAGTATCTGATGCGTTACCGGTTGCATCGTCAGTTATTGCTTCGGTATTTTCAACTGTATTATCTTTTTTTTCGATATCCGCTTCATCTTCGTATTCATAATATTCATAATTTCGTTTGTTAGTCAAACCTTTCAATAATAAGCCGACTGCTGTTGCATAGATAGGACTTATTAAGTCTTCTTCGGTACCTCCGGCTAGGTGTTGTACGGGTTTTCCGACGCGAGTGTATAAGCCGGTAATCAAATTGACCAATTGCGGTAAATGTTTCAATTCTGCACCGCCACCTGTCAATACAATACCGCCTAACAATATAGAGTCATTGCTGATTTCTTGATAATGTTTGACCTCAATATCGACCAATTTGATAATTTCTTCTACTCGTGCTTTGATAATTCGGGCAATACTTTTTAAGCTGATTTCTGCCGGTGGTCTCCCGGGCAAACCTTCTATTGCCACTACTTCGGTATCGCTGTTTTCTGCAGGCCAGGCCGAACCGAATTTGACCTTAATGATTTCCGCATTGCGTTCCAATACGTGAATGCCGTTTGCCAAATCTTTGGTAATGATATTACCACCGTAGGGAATAATAGCCGTGTGACGGATAATGTTTTTCTTGAAAATAGCTATGTCTGTTGTGCCACCACCTATGTCAACCAATACCGTTCCGCCTTCTTTTTCTTCGTCAACCAATACCGATTCGGCTGATGCCAAAGGTTCCAAAGTAATGTCCTCAACTTCCAAATTTGCCATTTCAACACATCTGACCAGATTTTGAATGGACGCTACCTTGCCTACAACAACGTGAAAATTGGCTTCTAAGCGGGTGCCGGCCATTCCGATAGGCATTTCGGGAATGTTGCCTTCTTCGTCAACTTTAAATTCTTGCGGTAATGCGTGAATGATTTTTTCTCCCGGATTGACGTTGATGCGTTTTACCTGATTGATGAGCTTTTCGATTTCTTCGTAAGTAATGATGTCTTCCGGATTTTCGCGCATAATGTATTCACTGGTCTGAATACTGCGAATATGTTGTCCTGCGATGCCGACGACTACTTTTTTGATATGAATTTTTGCATTGTATTCGGCTTTTTTGACGGCTTCGTTAATCGCTTTAACTGTTTCAGTCAAATTGATGACGACACCGTTTTTGACACCTTTGGTGTTCTCGGCTTTGCCGTAACCCAATATTTCTACTTTTCCAAATTGATTTTTTCGTCCTACAATAGCGACTACTTTGGTTGTTCCGATATCCAATCCGACTACTTCCATACGTTCGTCTTGATCTCTAAATAAGGACTTTTGCGACTCTTGTCCCGCGTCGTTGTTGATGTTTGATGTGTTCATAACTATTATTTTTTACGGTGGTTATGCCGATTATATTTTCAATAGAATCTAACAAATTGTACTATTGTTATGTTGTATCGGCATATTATCAAATTCTGTTTATCTATATTTATATTTTTTTAAATTGGTATTATTTGCAAACGGCTTGATTTGTATATCGTAAATCAATGTGCCGGTATTTTTTTGTTTTATTTTGTTTGACTAAATAACTGTAAATAACCTTGAGCTTGTATAATTGATCGGCTGTATCTTCATTCAAATCAATTTTAATATCTGCTGTAAGTCTGTCTGTTTTGAGCCAAATATTTTGATTGTTTATATGAATTTCCGAAACTATTTCATCGAGCATTTTATCTTTATGAATTTGTTTGATCAAACGAACTAAATTTTTTTTTTGATTAGAATTGATGTTTCCGAAAACCAAAATAACTTTTTCGGTATAATATTTCGACAAAGGTTTTTTGTTACCTTCTTCGTCCAAATAATATGACGTCTTACCAACAATACGTGCCATAGGTTTATATTGTTGTACTTCGGCAACCAATCTACCGTTCAAATCTTTATAGACTTCGGCATTACTGATGTATCCGTTTTGTTCGAGTGTTATTTCCAAATGCTTTACATCTACATTTTTTTGCTTATTATTATTCACATTTATCAATTTACCGACTTCATCAGGCATAATAAATGTTTTTGCCTGCGGATAAATATATACTTGTGTTTTCGTTATTTTTTCATTTTCGGAAATGTCGTCAAAAATCTTTCCCAATACAATGGTAATGATGAGCATTGATATGATTAAAATGTACGGTATTGAGGTTTTTATTTTCATTTCAGATTTCAGATTTCAGATTTCAGATTTCAGATTTTTGATTTTCGTTTTGCGATTTATTAGACGTTGCAATGCAACGTCTCTACAAACTTTCAACTAAGGTTACTGAGCCTGTCGAAGTGCAACATTCAACTCATGTAATATATCATCTACAATCATTTGTGTTGCATCGGGTTTGGCTAATTTTTTAATGTTTTCGCTTAATTTATTATAGGTTTCTTTGTTTTCAAAAATTTTATTTATTGCCTGCCATAATTCTTCTTTCAATTTTTTTTCCGGTAACAAAATGGCGGCACCGTTTTCTGCCAAAGCTTTGGCATTTTTGGTTTGATGATCTTCGGCAACATAAGGTGACGGTACCAATATCACAGGTTTGCCAATTATTGTTAATTCCGAAATGGTTCCGGCTCCGGCTCTTGAAACAATCAGGTCGGCTGCGGTATATGCGTCGGGCATATCGCTGATAAATGCCATAACTTTTATTTGTTTGTCTGTCAGGTGTTTATAGTTTTTAAAATCATTTTTACCGGTTTGCCAAATAATTTGATAATCTTTGTTTTTTATGTTGTCTAAAATATTCCGTATGCTTTCGTTTATAGGATGCGCTCCCAAACTGCCTCCGATGGATAAGATCGTTTTTTTACCGTTTGTCAAATCAAATTTATTAAGTGCATCATATTTATCGACATTCAGATTGCGTAAATCTTTTCGTACGGGATTACCGGTTTTCACTATTTTTTTTGCTTCAAAAAATCTTTCCATATTGTCGTAAGCCGTATATATTTTACGGGCTTTTTTGGCTAACAATTTATTGGTGATTCCGGGATACGAATTTTGTTCTTGAATAAAAGTAGGAATCCTTTTTTGTTGTGCTGCATACAATACGGGACCGCTTGCAAATCCGCCGGTTCCTACAACAAAATCCGGTTTAAATCGTCTGATGATTTTACGGGCTTTCAGAATACTTGAAATCAACTTAAACGGAAAAACAAAGTTTTTCCACATCTTTTTTCTGTTAATTCCCGAAATCCACAAGCCTTCGATAGGATACCCGTTTGCGGGTATTTTTTCCATTTCCATACGACCTTTGGCGCCTACAAATAATATTTCAGTATCGGGGTCTTGTCTTTTGATTTCATTGGCAATAGACAATGCCGGAAAAATGTGTCCACCGGTACCACCTCCGCTAATAATTGCTTTGATATGTTTTTGCGATCTTGTCATTTGATTATTCGCTTACAAATTCTTCCAAATCTTTTTGTTCTTTGAGCTCCGTGTCACGGCTAACGCTTAAAATGATACCGATAGCAAAACAACTCATCCAAATAGCTGTTCCTCCCGAACTCAACAAGGGTAGGGGTTGTCCCGTTACGGGAAATAATCCTACGGCAACTGCCATATTTGATAAGGCTTGTACTACAATCGGCATTCCGACGGCTAATACCAGCAATTGATAATACCTGTTTTTTGTTTTTTTGGCTATAAAAAACATACGCAAACCCAAAAGCAAATAAACAAAGAGGATAATCAAACCGCCTGTCAAACTGTATTCTTCAATGATGATAGCATAAATAAAATCGGATACCGATTGCGGTAAAAAGTTTTTTTGAACGCTTTTGCCCGGTCTGAATCCGAATAATCCGCCTTTGGCTATGGCTATTTTAGCTTGTGTTCGTTGGTAATTTTTATCGTCAAGCCTTATGGTGTCATCTTCTTGATTAACATCGTCAAAATAACTTTCTATACGGCTTTGCCAGGTGTCCAAACGATTGGAAAAACGGTTAGGAAAGGCTTTTAGTATCAAAATAATAAACAGCAAACCCAAAATGCCTATTCCGAAAATTTTGAATAAATCTTTAAACGGATAGCCGGCAAGGATACTGATTAGAACAACCATTGAAAAAATCAATACGGCTGTTGATAAGTTTGCCGGTAAGATCAATCCTACGACGGCAAATACCCAAATCCAATATTTTTTTAAACTGTCAACAAAATTGATTTGATTTAAATCGTTTTTGCCGAAAAAACGGGCTGAAAACATCATCAAAAATACAAATGCAATGGTTGACGGTTGCAAACTTCCCAATCCGGGAATATATATCCAACGACTGGCATTAGCGCCACCCATTGTGATGCCGCGGGTGAGTGTAAAAGCCAAAAGCAATATGATGAAAGGCATCATAAGTCTGGATAGATGCGAAAAATATTTCGGATTGAATTTGTGTGTAAAAAATATGATTATCAAACCTATCGAAACGTGAATAAAATGTTTGATACCAAAGAATAACGGACTGTTTTTTTCATACACATTGACCAAATTACTACTGGCGCTATAGACAATCCAAAATGAAAACAAGAGTAGTAAAATGGTGTAAACCCAAAGTTGGCGATCGCCCGATATTTTTTTATAAATAGGCATCATAATATTATAATTTATTGACGGCTTTTACAAATTGTAAACCTCTATCTTGATAATCGGCAAAACTTAAATCCGGCTTGCAAGCAGGGGATAACAATACACTGGTGCCGGGATTGCTGATTTGGTTTGCCAATTGTACGGCTTCTGCCATCGATGATACTTCGTATATGTTTTCAATAACCGGTGAAAAATGAACGGATAAACGGGAATTGTCAGTGCCGATCATTATGATAGCTTCTACTTTTTGACGTACCAATGACATCAATTCCCAATAGTCTGTTTTTGTGTCATCACCACCTGCAATCCAAATAACCGGTTTGTGAATACTTTGCAAAGCAAAATATGTCGCATTGACATTTTCAGCTTTTGAATCATTGATGTAAATGACGTCGTTTTTGACACGTACTTGTTCCATCCGGTTCGGTACATTGGTAAATGCCTTGAATCGTTTAATGATGTTTATTCTTCTTTTGATTAATCTTTCTGTCATTTTTTTTGGTTAATTGGTTAATTGGTTATATGGTTATTTGATTTTAGATTTCAGATTTTTCAGACATTGCATCGCAACATCTCTACAAACTTTCAACTACGCACTTTCTACTAATTTATTCTTTCCACATCAGACGCACAATTGTGCGTCTCTACTTGTTACTTTGAGACGAATGGCAATTCGTCTCTACAACTTTCAACTTTTAACTTTTAACTTTCAACTATTAATTACCTGACTTTTAAACTTATTATACTAATCGCGGCGAGAATAATTCCGATAATCCAAAATCTTACAACTATTTTATTCTCGTGCCAATTTAATTTTTGAAAATGATGATGTATCGGTGCCATTTTAAATATTCTACGTCCTTCGCCAAACTGCCATCTGGTATATTTAAACCAGTATCTTTGCATAAGTACCGATAGATTTTCTATTACGAATATGCCGGCTAAAACCGGTAATAACAGTTCTTTTCTGATGAATAAAGCTACAACAGCGATAATGGCTCCGATAGTCAAACTACCGGTGTCGCCCATAAAAACTTGTGCGGGAAAAGCGTTGAACCATAAAAATCCGATTAAAGCACCGGCAAAAGCGCTGATAAATACGGATACTTCGCCTATTCCGGGAATATACATTATATTGAGATAATCCGAAATCATAATGTTACCAGATATCCAGGCTAAAAGTGCCAAAGCCAATATAATTATAGCTGATGTTCCTGCGGCTAACCCGTCTATTCCGTCGGTTAAATTTGCGGCATTGGAAACGGCTGTGATAATGAATATCACTACAAAAATGAAAAATAACCACGCATATTTTGTCAGGGACGGACTGATGATTTTTATGACACTGGCATAATCAAACTCATTATTTTTCACCATTGGAATAGTTGTTTTTAGCGATTTTTCAGGTTGATTAAAATTTTCGCCCGTTTTTTTATGTACCGTAACTTGCTCATCAAAATTTTTTGTTCGAATGCTAATATTGTTATTAGTTACCATAACAATACCGATGACAATTCCCAATATAACTTGTCCCAATATTTTAAATTTTCCGGCTAATCCTTCTTTATTCTTTTTTATGACTTTGATATAATCGTCGGTAAAACCTATCAATCCCATCCATAGTAGTGTAATTAGTAAGAGTTGTACGTAAATATTGCTCAAATCATTGAACAACAAAACAGGTATCAGAGTGGCTAAAATAATGATAATACCTCCCATAGTCGGGGTACCTTCTTTGCGTTTTTGTCCTTGTAAACCCAAATCACGAACGGTTTCACCAATTTGCATTTGTCGCAAACGTCCTATAATTTTTTTACCGACCAACAATGAAAATAACAGGGCGGTAACAAACGCCATTCCCGACCTGAATGACAGATAATCGAATAAACCGGCACCCGGAAAGTTGTTTAATATGTATTTGAAAAAATAGAATAACATAATCTTTTGTTTAAACTGTTTTTTGTATCAGTCCGAATACGATTTTGATTTCTTCTCGGTCGTCAAAATGTGATTTTTGTCCTTTCACGATTTGATAATCTTCATGTCCTTTACCGGCAATCAAGATGATGTCTCCCTGATTTGCCAATTTACCGGCAGCTTTTATAGCTTCCCGTCTGTTTGTGATTCGTATGGTTTTTTTGTAATATTCTCCCGGTACACCGGCTTCCATATCATTGATAATTTCGTCCGGATTTTCGTCTCGCGGGTTGTCCGATGTAAAAATGACCGTATCGCTCAATCGGGCGGCAACTTCCGCCATTTCGGGACGCTTTGTTTTATCTCGATTGCCACCTGCGCCTACTACTGTTATAAGCTGTTCGGTATTTTTAGGACGTATATCGTTGATGGTTTTCAATACATTTTCCAAAGCATCGGGCGTATGAGCATAATCGACTATGGCAATTTTGCCTTCGGGGGAAATAATCAATTCGAACCGCCCCGATACACTTTGCAACTCACTCAATATTTGCAGAATATCGAACGGCTCCATTTCTAATTGTTCGCTTATACCGTAAACTGCCAAAATATTGTATGCATTGAATCTTCCCACGAGACGTACCCAAACATCCATTTGATTGATGTTCAATAACATACTTTCAAAATTTTGTTCCAATATTTTAGCTTTGTAGTCTGCGGGATTTTTTAGAGCGTAAGTCAATTTTCGGGCTTTGGTGTTTTGCAACATAAACAGTCCGTTTTTATCGTCTGCATTGACCAGAGCAAATGCGTCTTTTTTCAAACTGTCAAAAAATTGTTTTTTGGTATCGCGATAATTGATGAATGTATCGTGATAATCCAGATGATCGTGAGTTAAATTGGTAAATACGCCACCGTCAAAATCAAGTCCGGCTGTGCGTTTTTGGTCAATGCCGTGTGAACTGACTTCCATAAAGGCGTGTGTAACGCCGCCTTTAACCATTTCGTTCAGATAATAATTGATCATCAAAGGATCCGGTGTTGTGTGTGTAGCCGGATAAATTTTGTCGTTTATTCTGATAGCAACCGTTGATAATAAGCCTGCTTTATATCCGGCTTTTTTAAATAGTTTATAGCCCAAAGTAGCTGTCGTTGTTTTTCCATTGGTCCCCGTAACGCCGATAAGGATTAATTTTTGTGACGGATTGGCGTAATAATTCGACGCCATAACAGCCAATGCTTCGTGTGTATCGGCTACTTGAATTTGATGAACATTTTTCGGTAAACTATTTTGCCAATCTTCTACAACTATAACTTTGGCGCCTTTTTGAACGGCACTCTCAATATACCGGTGTCCGTCGGTCAAAACTCCTTTGAGCGCTACAAATAAGTCGCCGGAACCTACTTGTCTCGAATCATAGCGAATTTGTGCAATAGCTATGTCTGGCGCCTCACCTTTTAGAATATTTATATTTGATAATATGTCTGTTATTTGTTTCATTTTTTTTTAACCGGTTATTTGGTTATTTGATAGCTTGTGCCGACGTAGGTCGGTATCGGGGCTTCGGTACATCCCCCCGACGAAAGTCGGGGAGGTACACAGCCACCTTTATTCTATTTCAATTAATATTATCCCTTATCCAATTCACACTTGTCACTTTGTCACTTTTCACTTAAGACGCAGCATACCGGGTCTCTACGCACTTTGCCGCTTTCCATTTCTCAAATACATCTTTTAACTCATGTTCAGTTCTACTTTTTGCTGTCTTTTGATTCGCGTACCTCTCGATATAGATTGACTGACGACTTTACCGCTTCCGTTTATTTTTACTTTCAAGCCCATATTTTCCAAAATATACAAAGCGTCTTTTGCCGGCAAGCCTCTTAAATCGGGCATAACTGTTTTATATTTTTCAACAATTTTTTCGGTTTTTTCACCGGTTTTCGGTTGTGTTAATACCAATTGAATTTCTCGTGGTGTTTTACCATAGATATATTGAGCCAAAGAATCAAATACCGGCGCCGCGACTACATTTCCGTAATATCCTTTTTCGCTATTTGGTTTGTGAATTACGACTATCATTGAATATTTTGGCTTGTCAGCCGGAAAATAGCCGACAAATGACGAAATATATTGTCTTTTTTCTCGCCAATAGTCTTTTTGAGCCGTACCGGTTTTACCGGCAATCGATACATATTTATTTTTAATATTTGTAGCTGTTCCCCGTAAGACGACTCCTTTTAACATTTTTTGCATTTTGTGTATGGTTTGTTCTGACGCAATGGAAGGATTCAGTACTTCCGGTTCAAATGTTTTGATGTTTTTATCAAATGATTTGATAGCTTTGACCAGATACGGTTTCATTAATTTGCCGTTGTTTGCAATAGCGTTGTAATAAGCCAGTAGCTGAATATCTGTCATTTCCACACCGTAGCCGTAAGCCATCCACGGTAGTGAAAGCCCGCTCCATTTATCGTCTTTAGGGTCGGGAATATACGCTTTGCCTTCGCCTTTTATGTCTATTTTGACTTTTTCGTGAATACCGAAATTGTATAGTCTGTTTACAAATTTTGCGGGATTATTTTTGTAATTCTGATACACGAGTTTTACGGTTCCGACATTGGAACTTTTTTCAAATACTTGTTGCAAAGTCAGTTTTCCCATACCACCGAAATGCGCATCTCTGATTACTTTATTGTATATTTTGTAAGTTCCGTTTCCGGTATCGACTATGTCGTTTATGTCCGCAACTTTATCTTCGAGCAAACTCATTATCGAGAATAATTTGAAAGTAGAACCCGGTTCGTGTGTTTCATAAACGGCATAATTTCGCAATTCTTCATAGTTTCCGGATTTGTTTTTTCCTAAATTGACAATTGCTTTGATAGCACCGGTTTGAACTTCCATAATAACGATACTACCGTGTTCCGCTTCAAATTTTTGTAGTTGTTTCAGCAAAGTTTGGTGTGCCATATCTTGCATATCGACATCAATATTGGTAACAACATCATAACCGTCTTTCGGTTCTATATCGTTAATGTCGCTCAAAGGTTTCCAAACATTGTATTTGATTTTTTGTTTTTTTTGCATACCGTCTTTTCCTTTCAGGTAAGAGGCATAAGCGCCTTCGATGCCGGCACTATTACCTTTGCCTCGATCAAAACCTATGGTTCTTTTAAGAACATTTCCCAAAGGATAAGCCCGTTTGGTATGCAATTCGACTATAAATCCGCCCGTATATATACCCAATTTAAAGAGTGGAAATTGTTTGACTTTTTGATACTCTGAATAAGTGATATTATTGATAACTTTGACATATTTGCGATCTGTTTGTCGTGCTTTCACAAATATTTGTTTCCATTGACTTTGCGGTCTGCCCGTAAAACGTGATAAAGCCACTGTTAAGTCATCTATATAATTATCAAAATTTTTCTTTGACGGTGCTGTCGGGTCAAAAGCAATATCATAACGTGGCACGGAAGTAGCCAATATACTGCCGTCTTCGGCATATATATTGCCACGATTAGCTTTAATGTTAAATTCGCGTACGGTAAATTTTTGAGCCAATGCCCTGTATTTATTACCTTCAATATATTGAATGTTGATAAGTTGTATAACAATCAATATGGCAAAAATGAACAGTATCAAAAAAATCCAACCGCTTCTATTGATGATATTTGCTTTGTTTTGACTCATTTTTCCGATTTGAGTTTTAGTTTTACAGGTTGTTCTTTTGAGATAATAAAGCCTTTTGCTTTTAATCGCTGAATGACTTCACTAGCCATTTTTTCTTTGATGACTTTTGCTTTCAATTCGACATATTCCGACCTCAAAGCTTTGACTTCTTTGTTAAGGCGTACAATTTTTTTGACTTTGGCATCAGCTACGTGCGACATATTGATAATGCTCAATCCCATTATGACCAACATTAAAACAAACAGCCAGTTTTTGGTAGCGTTTTCATTGGTTAGATATTCTGCTTTTATGATAGACCAAATCTTCATATCACATAAGTCTTTTCCGTTCGTTCGGCTATCCGCAGTTTAGCACTTCGCGCTCTTGGATTTTGAGCAATTTCGGTCTCTGACGGCACGATTAATTTTCCTGTTTTTTTAAACGGTACCGAAATGTTACCGTAAAAATCTTTTTCAGGTTGTCCTTCAAACAAACCACCTCTGATAAAACGTTTGACCAAACGGTCTTCAAGTGAATGATAGGAAATGATACTCAAACGCCCACCGGTTTTAATCAATATTGCGGCTTGTTGCAACATTTTTTTCAATGCTTCCAATTCTCCGTTAACTTCAATCCGAACAGCTTGATACAGTTTAGCTAAAAACTTGTTTGTTTTGAGTTTTGGAAAATGTTTTGATACAATTCTATTCAATTCTCCTGTTGTTTCAACAGGTTTTTTATTGCGTGCTTTGACGATGGATTTTGCAAGTGTTGCGGCATTTTTAAGTTCGCCGTATTCAAAAAATATTTTTCGCAATATATTCTCATCATATTGATTGAGCACCTCAAAGGCGGTCAATTCGGCGTTTTTATCCATCCGCATATCGAGTTTTTCATCGTAGCGAGTCGAAAAACCTCGCTTTGGTTGATTGATTTGATGTGATGAAATGCCCAAATCCGCCAGTATCCCATCAACTTGTTTGACCCCTTCAAGACGTAAATAATTTCGCATATTGGCAAAATTGCCTTCGATTAAGACCAATCGCGAGTCATTGATCTTGTTTTGTACGGCATCGGCATCTTGATCAAAAGCGTAGAGCTTGCCTTTTTCGTTTAAGTGTTTAAGAATTTCGCGAGAATGTCCACCGCCACCGAATGTTGCATCGACATAAATGCCATCGGGTTTGATATTCAAACCTTCAACTGATTCTTTGAGCAAAACGGGAATATGATATGTCAGCGGTGTCTTGTGCATCGATACAAGGTATTATTCATCGTCAAAATCTATGTTACCCATAACATCTTCTGCCAGTTCAGAGAAGTCCTCGGAACTTTCTTTCAAAAATGCTTCGTAAGTATCTTTATCCCATATTTGCAAGATATTGATAGCCGACGCAATCACTACTTCTTTTTGCAATCCGGCAATATTGACTAAATCTTTCGGTATCTGCAATCTCCCCGTACTGTCAATATTGACATTGCGCACACCGGCTAAAAATCGGGTTAAGAAATTGATGTTTTTTTTGTTAAACCGGTTGAGTTTGTTCAACTTTGTCATCAATTTGTCCCATTCGTTTTCCGGGTGCATTTCCAAATTATTATGAAAAACGGCTCTTTTCAATACAAAATCCTTCATTCCCAAATCTTCAAATTGCTTACGTAACCCGCTAGGTAGCATAATCCTACCTTTCGAATCCATCTTGCAATAATATGTGCCGTTTAATATTTGCAACATTTGGTTTGGTTTTAACAAGACAAAGTTACAAAATATATTGCACATTTTACCATTTTTTACCACTTTGTTGATAACTTTTTGATAATTGAAAAATTATCACCGAAATAAGTTTATTGTTGAATAATTTGTAACGATAATGTGTAAAATGTGTTAATAAAACAACAATTTTAATTAATCAACTTTTTAATAAATGCATAATATTGAAATTTTCGATTAAAAAAAATCAAAATTTGATAAAAAAGACGTCAAAAAAAACAAGTAAAAGTAGAAAGTGTTTGGAAGTGCAGGTGTTTTACCGATAGACTTTATATCCATATATTTTGTCAATGAATATAACATTCTAAGTATTATTCTCATTTACAAAGTTTTACAAATAGCAAAAAAATAATTTTAATTTTTGAATATAAAATCATAAAAAACTTATTATATTTGCACCCCGAAAGCGTAACGGCGAGGTAGCTCAGACGGTTAGAGCGTCGGATTCATAACCCGGAGGTCGCGGGTTCAATTCCCGCCCTCGCTACATATACTGTACAAAATTAAGAAAAAGGAGAGTTGGCAGAGAGGTCGAATGCGGCGGTCTTGAAAACCGTTGTGGGGCAACCCACCGGGGGTTCGAATCCCTCACTCTCCGCAATAAAACTTGCACCGTCCGGTGCAAGTTTTTTTTTGTTTAGAATTATATTTTACGTTGAGATTCACGGCTGTTGAGATGCACGGCCGTGCATCTCTCCATTATTTAATTTCTTTTATTAATATAATGTATGTTGGAAAATGATCGCTATATCCGCCTAAAAATTGTCCGCCGATTAAAGTTCTTTTGGGGTAGCCTTTATAACGTCCGTTACGATTTTTCATAAATTCACGACTGTAAATGCCGGCTTTCCAAAAATGAAATTTAGTATCGACATCGTTAAGCAGAGTAGGCGTGATCATGATTTGGTCAAATAAATTCCAGCTGTCTCTATATGCCAATGTACCTATTCCTCTGTTGAAAAACGGTTCCATAGCATTGTAAATCATGCCTTTTTTTACTTCGCTTTTGTCGGCTTTGGCTTGCAAAACTTTTTTGACACTCGGGCTACTAGGGTCATCATTTAAGTCACCCATAATAATAATTTTAGCCTTCGGATTTTCTTGCAATAAAGAATCTTTGATGTGTTTTGTTAATTTTGCCGCTTTTATTCGTTTGGGTAAACTGCGTGCTTCGCCACCACGACGTGATGGCCAGTGATCGACTATAACGCTAATCAATTCATCATCTAAAACGCCTGTTACTACCAATTGATCGCGGGTGTAAATACGTTTGCGGGTATCACTATCGTATATATAGAGTGGATATTTTTCAGAGTTAATAGGATGAAAAACATCTTTTTGATACAATAATCCGACATCAATTCCGCGATGATCGGGCGAATCATAATGGATAATTTGATAGCCTTTACCTTTTAAATCGCCGGTTGTAATTAAGTCCTTTAAAACTTGTGCGTTTTCTGCTTCGGCAACACCTATGATTACAGGCGAAACATGTGTTTCTTTTCTACCTATGTCCGCGATAACTTTTGACAAATGTTCTAATTTGATATGGTATTTTTTTGAGGTCCAGTTATCTCGCCCTGAAGGTGTGTAATCATCATCAAGGGTTTTAGGATCGTTGATCGTGTCAAAGAGATTTTCCAAATTATAAAAAGCAATGGTACGGGCCAAATATTTTTTTTGGCTTTTATTTTGTGTTTTTTGAGAAAAGTTTTGAGTTGAGTTACAACCTATTAAGTTGATTAGAATTAGTATTAAAATGATTTTTTTCATGATTTATGTATATTCTTTAGATGAAAAGAAGTTTCAAAAGTAAGAAAATTTAATCGAAATAAACTATCTTTGTTCAAAAATTTAATTAGAAAAATATGAATAGAACAACTTTGTTTGCATTACTTTTTATTTTGATAACCGGTTTAGGTTTTGCTCAATATTCTTCGGTTAGTGCTTATGTTAAAGACAGTGAATCCGGAGATCCGTTGACAGGAGCTGTTATCACTATTGAAAATACTAATTTACATGCCCTTACGGATACTAATGGCTTTTTTGATTTGCAAATGGTACCGGTTGGAAAACGGGTGTTAAATATCTCGGCTGATAATTACCAATCGCAATCTCTTGTAATATATTTAGTACCGGACAGACCGACTAAATTAGATGATATTTTAATGGATCCTATCAATGAATTTGAGTCGTTAAGTATCATTACTTTATCATCTGACGATTTATCTGATGACGAAGCGGGTACCGGAAATGATAATATAGCCGGTATTTTACAGTCTTCAAAAGATATATATCAACGAATAGCCTCATTTAATTTCGGGCAAGTTTGGTATAAAACACGTGGTTACGATTCTAATTTGGGCGAAGTGCAATTCAACGGTATTCCGATGAATAAAATATCAAACGGACGTCCGCAGTGGAGTGACTGGGGCGGATTGAATGATGTGCTTCGTAATCAGGAATTTACCAATGGATTAGCACCTGCTGAAACAGGTTTTGGTGGTGTTTTGGGAACGACTAATTTTATTACACGAGCTTCCAAAATGCGTAAAGGCGGTCGTATTTCCAACGCCATTACCAATTCCAATTACGTTGGTCGTTTTATGGCTTCGTACAATACGGGTATGATGTCAAACGGTTGGGCTGCCAGCGTTTTATTCTCTCGTCGATATGCGCAAGAGGCTTATGTCGAAGGAACGACTTACAACGCTTGGGGTGGTTTTATTGCCTTGGAAAAACAATTAAACGACAAACATAGTTTGAATTTTACAGCTTTTTATACACCAAATAGAAGAGGTAAAAATTCGCCTAATACACAAGAAGTTTATGATTTGGGTGGTACCCGTTACAATGCATATTGGGGTTGGCAAGGCAATAGAAAACGAAATGCCCGCGTCAAAGAAATCAAAGAACCGACTGTTATGTTGAGTCATTACTGGACTATTGACGAGCATACCAACTTGAATACGAATGTAATGTATCAAACCGGAACGATTAGCAATAGTCGTATCGATTACCGGGGGCTTAATCCGGACCCGACTTATTATCAAAAATTACCTAGTTATTTTTTGAGTAAATCGAGGCGTGAGAAATACAAAACAGCTTATGAGCAAAGCAGATTTTTTTTGCAAAAATCACCTAAGAGTCAGATTATGTGGGACGAATTGTATGAAGCTAACAACTTAGCCAATTTGGAAGGAGACCCCGCTTATTATCTATTGTATGATGATGTCAACAAAGACGATGTTTTAGCCTTAAACAGTGTTTTGTTTAAAGAAATGGGCGAGCATATGACCTTAAATGCTTCGCTTTTGTACAAAAATGTAATATCTGACAATTATGCTCAAATCAAAGATATGCTTGGAGCTGATTTTTATATTGATGATAATAAATATGCTAATTCGGGCGAAGAAGCAAACGACTTAAATAATCCTGATAGAATTTTACATGAAGGAGATATATTCAAATACCGTTATTTGATAAATGCTTCTATCATTGATGCTTTTGCACAAACTTCGTTTGTTTATAATAAAGTTGATTATTATTTGGCAGCAAACATAGGACAAACAGATTATCAAAGAGACGGTAAATATTTGAATGGTGAATACCAAAAAACATCTTTCGGAAAGAGTGATAAATTGAACTTCTTAACTTACGGCGTAAAAGCGGGTTTTACGTATAAGATTTCAGGTAAACATTTGTTGAATTTTAACGGGGGCTATATGACCAAAGCGCCTTCGGTTCGCAATACTTTTGCCAATGCCAGAGTATCCAATGAACCTATTCCGGATGTTACAACCGCCAAAATCACTTCTGTTGATGCCAATTATTATTACCGTACGCAAGATGTCAAAATGCGTTTGACCGGTTACTATACATTTTTCAAAGATCTGAGTGAAGTATCTTATTATTATGTGCAAGGTATTTCCGGTGTTACCAAAACCGATGATTTTTTGACGGCTGCTTTGTATGGTATTCAAAAAAAGAATATCGGACTGGAATTGGGACTTGAAGTAAAAGTGTCGCCTACCGTAAAATTATTAGGCGGTGCCGGTATCGGGCAATATACTTATGACAATAATCCGCAATTGCAAGTCTCTGCCAGCGAAGATGATACAACCAAATTTACCTCTTATTTGAAAAATTACAAGCAAGCAGGCGGACCGCAACAAGGTTATTCCGTAGGTTTTGAGTATCGCGACCCGAAATATTGGTGGGTTTCTGCCAATGCCAATTGGTTGACTAACAACTATGTCAGTTTGTCGTCACTGCGCAGAACCGATAATTTTTACAAAGACCCTAATGACGGCTCTACTTTGCCCGGTGTAACACAAGATGAAATAGATAAATTGCTGCAACAAGAACGTTTGGATAATATGTTTTTGGTCAATTTGGTAGGCGGAAAATCGTGGAAATTGACACATAAATATTATTTAGGAATGTTTGCCAGTATCAATAACCTGTTTGGAGCCTTGTACAAAACAGGTGGTTTTGAACAATCCAGAAAAGGTAATTTTCAGAATTTTAAAGAAGATTACGAACTGGACCAACCGCTTTTTGGTAATAAATATTGGTACGGCAGAGGTACCTCGTATTATATTAACTTTTATCTGAGATTTTAATTAACTGAAAAAATAAAAAATTATATAAAATGAAAAAAATTGTATTAAATCTTTTAAGTTTAACGCTTTTAGCTTTAGTTTTTAACTCGTGTGTGAGAGATACGGATTATGAAACCCCTGAAATATCTTGTACAGAACCTGCAATTGACCCGTCTTCCATGACTGATATTGCGGCTGTTTTAAGTAATTGGCACGCTTTAAATCAAGCACCCAATGATAGAAACGTATTGGAATTTGCCGCAGCAGATGCCGACCCGGTATATTTAACCGGATACGTAGTGTCAAAAGATAAAACCGGTAATTTTTATAAAGAATTATTCATTCAAGACGATTTGACTGATCCGCAACATGCTGTTAAATTAGCCATAGACCAACGCAGTTTGTTTACCCGTTATGATAGAGGACGCAAATTGTATGTTAAACTCAACGGTTTGGGATTGAATAAAGTTCACGGCGAATATGTTATAGGTAATGTGGACGGTTCGGATATCAGACCTATTTTACCAAATGATGCTGACAAAAACATATTACGCGGTTGTACCCCCGGTGTTGTACAAGCTAAATTGATAAACTCACCAAATGACATTACCGATGATATGATAGGTATGTATGTGCAGTTTGATAATATGCAATTTGATTTGTCGGAAGTGGGCCAAACATTTGTCGATCCGGCTGACAGTTACGATACACACCGTTTGATGAAAAGCTGTGCCGACGATAGTGAGTTGAAATTGGAAACCAGTACGTTTGCATCATTTAAAGATGCGTTATTACCAGAAAAAGCCGGTAGTGTAAAAGGAATAATTTCCCGCAATTACGGTGATGATTTTTATGTATTAAGAGTAATAAGTCCTGAAGAGTTCAATTTTACAAATAATCGTTGCGATCCGGCTATTTTAGATTGTAACGGTACCAATATAGGGGGGACTAATGTTTTGTTTGATGAAGATTTTGCTTCATACAATTACGGTGATACCAATATAACCGGTTGGACTAATGTCAATGTAAACGGAGGCGCTACTTTGTTTAAAGTAGGCAGTTATCAAGGTAATAATTTTATGAAATGTAGTGCATATAACAGTGGAGAAGACCCCTTGGAAGTTTGGCTGATTACACCTGCTATTAACTTAGATAATTCAACAGGTGAAGAATTGACTTTCAAAACTCTAACCGGCTATAACAACGGGCAAGCCTTATCGGTTTATGTTTCTACCGATTATTCAGGTGATATCAACACTGCTACTTGGTTACTGGTAAATACGACTTTAGCTGACGGTCCTTCTTCCGGATATGGTAACTGGGTAGATGGTTCGGCAGATATTTCTTGCCTCAATGGCAATGTTTATGTAGCTTTTAGATATAAAGGAGGTGAAAATGGTATTACGACAACCTTTGAAATTGATGATGTAAAAATTACAGCAAATTAATATTTGTTTTTGTATAGAATATTAAAAAACTGCCGAATTTTTTACCCGGCAGTTTTTTTATATGATTTATCTTTTAACTATTTTTTTTTTCGACTAATTTCAATCCTTCCAAAGCGGATTTGTCATTAGGTTGATACAACAAAGCTTTACGGAATAATGTTTTGGCATCTTTCATATTGCCGAGATAATATTCCGTCCAACCCAGCATCAGCAAACCGTCGTGTCCGAAAGGATAAAGATTCACGACTTTGATAAAATACGATTTGGCTTCGGTATATTTTTTTTGACCGTAATATATTAATCCCAAGCGATAATTAGCCAAAACATTTTGCGGGTGAATATTCAGAATTTTTTTGTACAGATTGATGACTTCTTTCCATTTACCTTGTGCAGCTTTCGGTAGAACCAAACCGAATCCGGCTTCTTCGGAATATGGTTTTAAATCGATGGCTTTCCTGTAATACGCAGCAGATTCGTCAAATAAGCCGGCATTGTATTCCAACCA
>JALVKK010000309.1 GCA_027033875.1 Flavobacteriales bacterium | reverse complement strand
GTCTATGCTCCCGTTGGTAGTAATTAAAACAAGAATAACCCCTAAAAATCATAAATTATGAAAACAAAAATTTTAACTTTAGCATTTTCCTTGTTATTTGCTTCAATTTTATTTGCGCAAGACAAAAAATTACAAATTACTTATCCAAATGGCGGCGTTAAATATGCCCATCCATTAAAAAGAAGTAAAGTTATTAAACCGAAAATACAAACTAATTTTCATCACGAATGCCTAACTATTCCAAACAAAAATATTCCGCCTGATCCTGCTGAACAAGGATATGTTAAACTATTTCAACCTATTCACAATCCACCTTGTAATGAAACTGTGTATAAGGAGAAAAATTTTGAAAGAAATAATTAAGCTGATGGATACCGAGCCGATAATAATTTAGCAATATCAAACAATGGAAGAATTGTTTCTGTGGACAACTATTCTATAATGGAATTTGATGATACTGGAACTGAAATTAGAAATACTGAATGGCAATATTTTTTTCCTGATCCAACATTAACTTACAATTTCTTTTTTGACCCAAAAGTAATTTACGATAGCTATGACGACAGATTTATCTTAGTGGTTTTATATATGAATCCAAACGACTATTCAGATTCCAGAGTATTAGTTAGTTTTTCCAATTCAATAATTGGTTCAAATGCACTAACTTGGAATCATTATGAATTTAAAGCTTCTGATTTTTTTACAAATACTAGAAATAATAATTATTGGTTTGATTATCCGAATTTAGGAATTAACAAAGATGAATTATTCATCACATTAAATGTTTTTAATCATCCACAAGGTTTATTTCAGAAACCATTCGTTCTACAAATAAAAAAGATTGAAGGTTATAACAATGCTCAAAATTTATCCTATAATAATTACACTCAAATTTTTTCAGGTTCTGATTATGCTTTTAGTTTGCTGCCACTATCAGACGGACTACAATCCAATAATTACACTAATGTAATGTATTTTGTTAATAACAGCAGAAGTCCTGGAAGTAGTGAAATGTGGTGGAGAAAATTAACAGGTAGTATTCAAGACGGCAACAGTCAAATAAACACTCAAGATTATTTCACATCGACTATTTTTTATAATGTTGCATCCTACGCATCTCAAAAAGGTGAAAATCCCGAAGATAGAATTAAACTTTATGATAATAGATTATTGTCAGGGTTTTATAAAGATTCCATTCTTCATTTTGTTTTTCATTCATCTGATCATGGGTGGATGCAAATAGTTTATGAAACTTTTGATCTTCATAATAATTCTGCAACGGCATATACTCATGGGGGTTTAGAAGATTTGACCAATTACTTATATCCTTCTATAACTTGTATGAACACAGAAAATAATCCAAACGATAAAGTGATTATAAATTACAATAGAACAAGTCCTGATATATACATACAATTAGATGCAATTGATTTTCAGAATGGAAAATGGGGTTGCAATAGAGTTATTAAGCTAGGTAAAGGTCTTTTGGATTTAAGCACATACGACGGTACAAGTGACACATATGAACGATTGGGAGATTATATAAGTATTCAAAGAAAATACGATAGTAATGAAGCGTGGTTAGTTGGCTCTTATCCTTTTGGAAATAGACCAAATGAGAATGGTGCCACAGATGGACTTAATGCATGGATATCAAAAGTTAACTTAGCGGGATTTTGGATAAATCAAACTTCTTTGAATTATACAATGTTTCCTAATCCTAACAATACTAATGAATTACATTTTATTTTTTCAAATAATTCTAAATTTGAACAAAAAAATATCATTATCAAAGATGTAATGGGAATTAAAGTATTTGAAGTAAATACAAAAAATAATACCATAAACTTACCTTACCTAAAAAAAGGTATATATTTTGTGAAAATAATTACAAAAAACCATCATTATGAAAGCAAAAAACTTATTATTAATTAGTTTAATATTTATTAGTTGCAATAACAATAAAAGTAATCAATTATCAAACAAAATAATTGACAAAAATAAAACTATAAAAGACACAATAATAGTTATTAAAAATGATACTGCTACCGACAAACTTGTAAAGGATGCTATAAAAATTGATTCTATAAAAGAGAATAAACCAATTAGAAAAGACCCTAAATTAAAAGTAATTATTGATGGAAAAGTTTATTATAAAAAAAATGTCGGTGATCATCGTTCGGATAGTCGTTATGTTTTTAAATATATATATTGGGACATAAAGAAAAAAAGGGAATATAATATTAAAACCGGTCAATATAATTATGGTCCACCTGTTTCTGCCACCGGTAAACATACACCGGATAATGATCCCGCTTATAGAAAAAACAAATAACTACTACCAACACAGTGTATAGTTAATGGCTGGTTTTGTGCTGACATTCAATATTTTAATTGCAATAAACAAAATGCTAAAATGAAAATTAAGA
>JALVKK010000308.1:10371-20396 GCA_027033875.1 Flavobacteriales bacterium | reverse complement strand
ACAAGTATTTTATGTCAAAAATCATTTTATGTATCAAAAACATGCTTTTTTACCGAGACCTTTTTCAATATTGATAAAAAATATACTTTTTGTGATATTTATTTGTCTTTTGATTTAATAAAAAATCATATATTTGGCTTATATTTATAACAACTAAACAACTAAAATTTTAAGTCTATGAAAAAAATTCTTTTAATCTTTCTAATCTTACCATTAAGTTTGTTTTCTCAAAAAACAATAAGTGGTACGGTAACAGATGAAAAAAACGAACCCTTACCGGGTGTTTCCATTCTTATAGAAGGTACCAAAACAGGAACTGTTTCGGATTTTGATGGTAAATTTCAATTATATCTTAATAAAACGCCTGCAAATCTGATTTTCAGTTATGTAGGTTTTAAAACCCGAAAAGTAACTGTAACCAATCAAAAAACTTTAAAAATTAAGATGATTGAAGCCAGAGAAAAACTTCGAGAAGTTGTAATCGGTTATGGTACATCGGCTAAAAAAGATATAGCCGGAACGGTTAGTGAAGTTAAAACCAAAGGAACGGTTGCTCGTCAATATAATACCGTATCTTCATTATTACAAGGACGTACACCGGGTATAAAAGTTACTTCAAATATAGGAACTCCGGGAGCAGCTGTCAGTGTCAGAATCAGAGGCGCCAACAGTTTGAGAGGAAATAACGAACCTTTATATGTTGTTGATGGTGTGATAGTTAATTCAGCAGGAGAAGATGCGCCGGATGCTTCATCAGATGCCAATGAAGTTCAGTCCGCACAAAACGGTTTGACCGGTATTAACCCGCAAGATATAAAAGATATCGTCATTTTAAAAGATGCTTCCGCTACCGCTATTTACGGTTCAAGAGGCGCTAACGGGGTCGTCTTGATAACAACCAAAAAAGGTCGTAAAAATAAAACGACAATTAACTTGTATAGTAGTACCAGTCTCTCTAAGGTTAATAATATCATACCTGTACTTGACGGTCTGACTTACGCCAAATATCGAAATGAATCGGCTACTTTAGGAGGAGATGATGCACCTTATTATATCGATGGTGATAATGTATATAAAGTAGAACACGGTGTTACTGATCCAAATCCGCTTAGAAAGATTTTTTGGCAAGATGAAGTTTATAGAAATGCTTTGAATTTTAATTACGGATTCAATTTTAGTGGCGGATTAAAAAAATCAACATATTATTTGTCATATACCCGTAAAAATAGGGAAGGAACTGTTCCGAATACCTTTTTAAATACGAACAATTTCAGAGTAAATTATTCAAATGCTATCACCAAAAAACTAAAATTAGATACCAGATTTAATCTGTTCAATGGTAAAGGTAATATGGCACAAGGCGGTTCACGTTCCGGAGGCGGTAGAAGTTTTACCAGACAAGTAATCTCTTATTCACCTTTATTAAACGGTGAAATAGCCGATGATGATCCCGAACTCGGAAACGGTAATCCGTTTCAATGGATTAAAGGTTATGAAGACAAAAACAATGAAAACAGGTTAATCGCCTCTGCACAAGCAACTTATAAACTTACCGGTAATTTAAAATATCGCTTAAATACCGGTATGGATTATCGTACAAAAAAACGTTCAAGATGGTATGACAATACGGTAGGTACAGGAGCTTTTAGCAACGGTTATTTGGCTTTGTCTAATTTTAAAAGAATAGCATATACGGTTGATAACTTGCTTATGTACCAAAAAAGATTTAACGATAAACATAGAATAAATGCCACCGTTGGTGTTACTTATGACGGATCAAACAAAGACATCGAAGTATTTGAAGCCGGTGATTTTCCTATATCCAATCTCAGAGATTTAAAACCCGAACTCGGACAAATCGTCTATACACCTTATACAACCGTGATTGGAATTCAAGATAATGTTTTTTCTTATTTGGGACGTGCCACTTATTCATTAAATGATAAATATGTCTTTAATGCTTCTTTCAGAGTTGATAATTCTTCAAAATTTAAAGGTGATAATAAAACCGGTTTCTTTCCGGCAGTTTCTTTTGCATGGTTAGTTAACAAAGAAAAATTCTTGGAGAATTCCAAGACCATCTCAAAATTAAAATTCAGAGCCAGTTGGGGACAAGTTGGTAATCAAGCTATAAAACCTTATCAAACTTTTAGTAATTACGGTTCAGTTTATTATTCAGATGCAAACAACGCAACTGTACTCGGCGTTGCACCCTTAAATATTGCAAATGATAACCTTACTTGGGAAACTACAACACAGGCAAATGTCGGTTTGGATTTCGGATTGTTAAACAATCGTATTACAGGTAGTTTGGATGTTTATAATAAACAAACGAAAGATTTATTGATTTCCGTACCATTACCACCTTCTTCGGGATTCCAAAGTATGTTGGTCAATCAAGGCGGTTTGCAAAACAAAGGAATTGAATTTGCCGTTGACGCCGCGATTATTCGGAATAATGATTTTAGTTTCAATTTAGGCGGAAATATAGCTTTTAATCGTAATAAAATTACCGATTTAAGCGCATTGTCCCCGTCGGATATTTATATAGACGGTGAATTGCAACATTTACCTTATTATCTTGGAAACGGCGTTTCTACCGGTAATAATTTTAAATCGCCGGCTAATGTTTTTATTGAAGGACAACCGGTTGGATTATTCTGGGGATATCAAACCGATGGTATTTATGAAGATCAAGATGCAGCCGATGCCGGTCCTACTGTAAACGGAAATCCGAATTTGGCTGGTGATGTTCGGTTTGTCGATATAAACGGCGATGGCAATATCAGTGATGCCGATAAAACCGTGATAGGGGATCCTAATCCGGATTTTGTTTACGGATTAAATGCGAATTTTAAATATAAAAATTTAAGCCTAAATATGTTATTCAACGGTTCGTATGGTAATGACATTATGAACGGTAACTTATTGATTGATGATTATGCATCAGGTGCCGGATCTTATAATATCAGACCCGAAGCCTATAATGACGCTTGGTCGCCGACAAATACCGATGCTAGTCATCCGCGTGTCAATTCGCAAACAGCCATTTCGCGTCCTTCCGATAGAATTATTGAAGACGGCTCATATTTCAGATTGGGTAATGTTACACTCAATTATCTGTTAAATTTGAAAAGAGTTAAATATATCAAATCAATTAACTTTTTTGTTTCGGGACGTAATTTGTTTACTCTTACAAAATATAGCGGCTATGACCCCGAATTAACCAGTTTTTTATACGACGGCACAATCATAGGTGTTGATTGGGTAAGTACTCCCAATATAAAGAGTTATACTTTCGGAATAAATGTCAAACTATAAAATTTAACAATCATGAAAAAAATATATAAACATCTCATTTTATTATTGATTATATCTGCTACGATATCGTCGTGTTCACTCAAAGAAGATTCGCCTTACCTTCAAGAAGATGATATTTTTAATTCGATAGGAGGTGCCAGACAAGCTTTAAATGGTGTTTTATCTTCTTATGCGAATTTTAATTATTACGGAGCTGATTATCATCAATTAACAGATTTTACATCGGGTTTCTTTATTTCCGGCAAACCTTTTGACCGGCAAAATATAGCTAAATTGTCGCCGCTCCCTTCACAAAATTATCCGACTAATTTTTGGAGGAGAGTTTACCAAAGTATCGAGCGTGCAAATATTATTATAAACGGAATAGATGAAAATAATCCGGATCCGGAATTTAGGAATATTTTGGGAACGGCATATTTTTTAAGAGCCTTATCTTATTTCAATTTAGAAACATTATACGGCGGTGTGCCTATCAGAACCGAACCATCAGGCCCGGATAATGTTAATGTTCCGAGAGCTAGCGTGCAAGAAGTAAGAGATTTGATTATTGCCGATGCTACCAAAGCTAAATCTTTGATGTACGAATACGGTAGCCAACCTATAGGTTATCCAAGCAAATTGGCTAATAATATGTTATTGGCTAAATTGTATATGCAAATGGCAGGTAATAATGACGGCTCCGATCCCAACTGGCAAAAAGCTTATGACGAAGCTATTGAAATTTACAATCAATACACCTTGCTTCCGAACTATGCAGATTTGTTTATGAACGTTGCAACCGCTAATAATTCGCCGGAATCAATTTTTGAAATTCAATATAATATCGAAAATAGTTCAAAATTCGTAAAATTGTTCACGCCAAAACAAGCTTTTGCCGGTAAAGGTTGGCAACGTATCAGACCCAATCCGGAAACCATAGACGACCATACAGCTAAATATCCTGACGACCCGCGTATTGCTTCTACATTTATCAGTAAATTTATAAAATATGACGACAACGGAAATCCTACCAGCCAGTTTATTAAAGTATATCCAACTGTACCCAGAGGTGGTTTTGGTAAAGGTTTTCCTTTTCTATATAAATATTTTATAAAAGACACTTCCTCTACTATTGATGATACCAATTTTAATTACGTAGTATATCGTTATGCCGATTTATTATTGATGCTGGCAGAAATTGAAAATGAATTAAACGGTCCCGCTAATGCTTATCAGTATGTCAACGAAGTTTTGGCAAGAGCACGCAACTCTGCCAATCCCCCTGCCACAGAACCGGCAGACTGGAGCGGTATGACACAAGACGAATTCAGAGAAGCTATTATGAAAGAATATCAGTTTGAATTATTGGGAGAAGGACAAGATTGGTTTAATAATCACCGTCGTGGCTTCGACTGGTTCAAAACGCACATTATCGATCATCACAATGCCCGTAACGACAAACCTTATGATTTGGAATATCCGAATGATACTAAGGTTATGTTAATGCCTATACCAACCGTAGAAATAAATACGAACGAGAGTATCTCGTCAAGTGATCAAAATCCGGGTTATTAATTCAAAACTATATCAAATTAAGGCAAAAACTTTCTCTCGGGAAAGTTTTTGCCGTCTTATAAATCAATTTTTTATGAATAATTATTATAAAATCTTATTAGTTCTGATAAGTTTTACTCTGTTTAATTGTTCATCAGTTAATCGAAACAAAAAAAACACGGATATTACTGATAAACCAGCAGAAAAAACACTTGCAAATACCTCAAACCAAAAACCTTTAAATGTTTTATTTATAGCCGTTGACGATCTGAAACCGGATTTGGGTTGTTATGGCGATACCTATGCTATTACTCCTCATCTGGACCAATTTGCCGAAAAAGCAGTGGTCTTTAACAACAATATGTGTCAATGGGCAGTTTGCGGACCGTCACGAGCCAGTTTGCTGACCGGCAAAAGACCGGATTATACCAAAGTACGCGATTTGAAAACCCGTATGCGAGATATCAATCCGGATATCGTCAGTATCCCGCAATATTTTAAACAAAACGGCTACTTGACCATGGGGGTTGGAAAAATTTATGACCCGCGTTGTGTAGATGAAAATTTAGATAAACCATCTTGGTCAGTACCTTTTTACAAAGAATGGGATATACCTTATAATAAAAAGTACGGTAAACCGGTTTTTGGATATTATCAGAATCCTAAAATAAAAAATCGGATTAAAGAAATGCTGACGCAAGCCAATGCAAAAGGAATTAAGAATCCGCAACTTTATGTCCGAAAACATTATAAACCGCCTTATGAAATTTCAGATGCGCCCGATGATGCTTATGTCGATGGTGCAATAGCTAATCAAGGAATGAAATTATTGGAAACCGCTGCCAAACAAGACAAGCCTTTCTTTGTCGCTGTCGGGTTTAAACGTCCGCATCTCCCATTTGTTGCCAACAAAAAATATTGGGATCTTTATGACCCCGATAAAATTCCTTTGGCAAAATACCAAGAAATGTCAATAGGCGGTCCGAAATTGGCTTATCACAGCTCTAACGAATTGCGTTCTTATAAAGATGATACCATAGAATATAAATTGGACGCCAATAATTTGTTAAGATTGGATAGAAAAACACAAAAAAAACTTATTCACGGTTATTATGCCTGTACCAGTTTTGTCGATGTTCAAGTCGGAAAAGTTTTGAACAAACTAAAAGAGTTGGGACTGGACAAAAACACCATAGTTATTATTTGGGGAGACCACGGTTGGCATCTCGGCGATCATAGTTTGTGGAATAAACATTCCAATTTTGAACAAGCAACCCGTGCCCCGATGTTAATATATACTCCTAATAACATAAAACCCGCAATGATCAATTCACCTACAGAATTTGTTGATATTTTTCCGACATTATGCGATTTAACCGGTTTGCAAATTCCGGACAATTTAGATGGCAAAAGTTTGAAACCTATTATAGACGGAACAACCTCTAAAATAAAAAATATCGCTGTTTCCGAAATTAGTCGCGGTAAAAAAACGGGCTATAGTTTTCGAAACGACAGGTATAGATATACGGTTTGGATTAATAAAAAAGTTAGTACGGACCCCATATACGAAACTGATATATTTGCAGAAGAATTATATGACTATGTCGATGATCCGCTTGAAAAGATAAACTTTGTAAAAAATCCGGAATATCAAAAAATTTTAAAACAAATGAAAAAAGAAGCATTTAGCTTCTTTAAAGAACAATATGTAAAGAATAAGAAATAATTAACAATTGGCACTTCGGCAAGCTCAGTAACCGCACTTCGGCAAGCTCAGTAACCGTTGGAATTGAAAATTTGAGACGCAAGAATATTCGGCTTGCGTCTTTATAATAATAAAAAAAAATAGAAAGATATTAAACTGATGAAGAATATAATCTATTATAGCCTTACAATGATTAGCCTGTTGATTTTGTTAAATTTGACAGCTTGTCATTCTACAAATAACAAAAAAACGGAACAGGCACAACAAACAACTGCTGTTCAAGACACACACCCCAATATTATTTATATTATGGCAGATGATTTGGCAATGCAAGCTATCGGTGCTTACAACGGCAGATACAAGGATATAGCCCCGACTCCTAATATCGACCGTTTGGCAAATGAAGGAATGTTATTTAAAAATATGACTTGTACCAATGCTATTTGCGGACCCAGTCGTGCCTGTATTTTGACCGGCGATTACAGTCATATTAACGGATATTACAAAAATGAAAGTGGTGGCAAATTCAATGATAAGTTATGGACCTTTCCGCAAGAATTTCAAAAAAACAATTATCAAACCGCTCTTTTCGGAAAATGGCATCTCGGTTCGGAACCAAAAGGTTTTGATATGTATAAATATCATAATTCTGCCAATCAGCAAGGTGAATATTGGAATCCGGTGTATAATGAAAACGGAAAAAATGTCAAAGAACAAGGCTATGCTACCAATCTGACGACACAATTTGCTATAGATTGGTTGGATAAAATCAAAAATAAACAAAAACCTTTCTTAATGCTTTTACAGTATAAAGCACCTCACCGATCATGGCAACCGGATCATAAATATGAACATATTTGGGACAGTATTGAAATGCCATATCCCGAAAATTTTAATGATGATTACAAAGGAAGGGAATTGACAGCCGGTGATACCGAAATGACAATGGATTATCTATCACGGCGGGATATGAAACTTAAACGTCCGAAAAATTTGAAGGGGAGAGAAAAAATTAAGTGGGATTTTTATGGGGTAAAAAAAGCTGAAATCGTTCAACCCGAAGGAATGAGCAAAGAACAAGGACGAAAGTGGCGTTATCAAAAATTTATCAAAAGTTATTTGGCTTGTGTCAAATCGGTTGATGATAATATCGGTAAAGTTTTGGATTATCTTGACCAAAACGGCTTAACTGACAATACCGTCATCATATTGACCTCCGACCAAGGTTTTTTCTTGGGCGAACATGGTTTTTTTGACAAACGTTTTATTTACGAAGAACCGCTTCACATGCCATTCATTGTTCGGTATCCTAAAAAAATAAAAGCCAAAAGCACCAACACAAATATTGTCAAAAACATCGATATAGCAGCTACCCTGCTTGATATAGCGAATATTAATACCGCTCATAAAACACAAGGTAAAAGTTTTAAAAACGAGCTTTTCGGTCAATCTCACTCCGAAAATAATGCCATGTATTATCATTATTACGAGTTTCCGTATTGGCATCACGTTCAGCCGCACTACGGTATTCGTACCGATAAATACACTTTGGCGCATTTTTATTATAATGTGGATGTATGGGAGTTTTACGATTTGACCAAAGACCCTATGCAAATGCACAATGAAATTGATAATCCGCAATATGCCGGTATAATTAAGCATTTAAAAAAACGATTGCAAGAATTGATGGAAAAATATAATGATGACAAACCTTTAGATGAATTTAGAAAAATTACAGATACCGATTTTGGAAGTCTGGTTAAACTCGATAAAAATGAATCATCTGTAGAAAAAATAATTAGTGGTAAAAATTATAAGTATAAAAAGAATAAAAATGAGAATAAATAAAAACTATCGTATTTATTGGTTTTTATTTTTTGCATTTTTGGTTGTTTCTTGCAAAACAACCAAAAATAAAATAGATAATCAGTCGGAGATAACTGCACAAAAAGTTGACAAACAACCCAAAAACATTTTGTTTATTGCTGTTGACGATTTAAAACCCTTGTTGGGCGCCTACGGACATACTGAAATGCATACACCTAATTTTGACAGATTATCACAAATGGGAGCAACCTTTACCAATGCCTATGTACAACAAGCGGTTTGCGGACCATCGCGTGCCAGTGTTATGACCGGTACTCGACCGGACCGTACCAAAGTATGGGATTTGCATACAGATTTTCGAGAATCAGCCCCCGATTTGTATTCAATGCCCGAATATTTAATCACACAAGGCTATGAAACCACCGGTGTGGGCAAAATTTTTCATCAAGGTTCCGTTTCCGAAGGACACGATGCCAAGAGTTGGTCTGTCCCTTATGCTTTTCCGACTGATTTTGACCCGAAATACGGGCAGCCTGCATTTAATTTTTATCAAAAACCGGAAACCAAAAAGAAAATGAGGCAATTGAGAAAAGAAGCTCTTGCCAAAGGCTTGCACGGTGGAAAAATTAGAAAATATGTCTTTAAACATTTACGCCCAAGTACCGAAAGCGCCGATGTATCGGACGAAGCTTATCTCGACGGACTGATTGCTAAAACTGCACTTAAAGAATTGGATACTCTGATAAAAACCGGAAAGCCTTTCTTTTTGGCAGTAGGTTTTCACAAACCGCATTTGCCTTTTGTCGCACCAAAAAAATACTGGGATTTGTATGACCGCGATAATATACCCGTAGCCAAATTTCAAAAATTAGCCGAAGGTACCCCTAAAATTGCTTATCATTCTTTTGGAGAATTAAGAGCTTACAGTGACATTGATAACAATCTGACCTTTGGAAAAACTTTACCTATTGCCAAGCAAAAAGAATTGGTACACGGATACATGGCAGGTGTGTCGTATATTGACGCTCAAATCGGTAAATTGCTAGACCGACTCAAAGAAAAAGGACTGCTCGACAATACCGTAATTGTCCTTTGGGGCGACCACGGTTACCACCTCGGCGACCATACCGAATGGTGTAAACATTCCAATTTTCAACAAGCCACCCGCATTCCTATGATAATCATTGGGCCCGGCGTTCCAAAAGCTGTCAAAATAAATCAACCGGTAGAACTTTTGGATTTATTTCCTACGATTTTTGATTTAGCAGACGTTCCTCAACCTAAACAAGCAGAAGGTAAATCTTTGGTCCCCTTATTTGATTCAAAGACCAATTATACATTTACACAAGATTTTGCCGTCAGTCAATTCCATAGAAAAGGCAATAAAGTGGAAGGCTATTCCATTAGAACCGAAAGATACCGTTATACCGAATGGCACGGCAATTATTACAAATCTTTTAAACCTTACAAAGAAGATAATATTATAGGACGCGAATTATACGATTACAAAAAAGATCCGCTCGAAACAAAGGATTTGGTCAACGACCCGGAATATGCAGAAGTTGTAAAAGTATTGAAACATAAATTGAAAACCTTTCTTGAAAACGAATACAAACGATTAAATAATTAGTTGAAAGTT
>JALVKK010000308.1:0-10271 GCA_027033875.1 Flavobacteriales bacterium | reverse complement strand
AGTTGAAAGTTTTAGTAGCAAGTCGCAAGTAGAGACGCACGGATGTGCGTCTATTGATGACACAACGCGTAGAGACGAAAAATTTTTCGTCTCATATCAGCGAAATACAAAGACAAAATGCATTTTGTCCCATATAAACATAACAAAAAAAATATTATAACAAAACGGTAGATTGTTAGAAATTTAAAAAAAACATAAAATGAATAAAATTTTAGTAATATTTTTCATTCTTATGCGTATGACAATAAGTTTTTCGCAATCACCACCGGATCCGCCTCTATCTCCGCAAGATTGGGTAGATAAGATGGGGATAGGTAGTTGGTGGATTTTTACTATTCCACCGGCAAACGATACAAATATTACTACAAATTATTCTGAAAATATTCTAGATTCCTTACAAACTAAATTTTGTTTTAATGGCGGACGGCTACACTGGGTAATTGAATCGCGTACGTATAGTTCTTACGATGTCAACGGCGATTTACCTCAAAGTTATATTGATTATGTCGGGGATATTATCGACGATTTTATGCAAAGAGATATGGCTATCTGTTTGAATATTCAATTCAATAATCCTGATATGATAAAAGATAGCTTGCCGCAGGCATTAAGAATCAGAATGAAAAATGCTTGGAATAAAATCAGTCAATCATTCAAAGCAAAAAGTCATAATCTGGCGATGTCTCCCGTATTGGAATTTCACGGTTGGGAAAATTTGGGAAATCCTGCCAGACAAGACAGTTTGAATGTATTGTATGATGAGCTGACTACCATATTCAGGACCGACAATCCTACCCGAATTATCTCATACAAACCTTGGGGGGCAGCCAAAAGAGCCGATTTTTTTTCATTAGATTATCCTTTTGGTAATGACCCTTTACCAAATTCCGGACAAGCTTTTTATTATGTATCTTCTTTTAGCGGTGGGGCAGGTTTGGGTGACTGGCAAAATTGGTCTCCCAATATGTCTCAATCAGATTTAGATGCATTGCATTTTCAAACTATCAATGCAGGTTCAAGTAATCCTAACAATGTTTGGGGTATTCGTGCTGCATTGACGCATAGAGCAAGCACGGGAATCCCTTTTTGGATGGATCATTGGAGACCAAATTATCACAAAAATATGAACAATCAGGCTAATCAATGGACAATGGAACAGAATATTGCCTATTGCAATTTTTTTATGGATAAAATAATTGAAATCGGTTCGGCCGGAGCGATGTTTCAAACCCGTACTTTTTGGAATGACAATACAAACGACTTAATACGGGTAGATGCCAATTCCGATGATGCGGATATTATGTCCGGAATGTTTATGGATATGTTAGAACAGAGATGTTCAGCAACAAATATTAATTTTTTTTCAAAACAAAATAAGATATTCGGTTATCCCAATCCAACTCAAAACAATCTGATAATCAATACAAACGGGATTCTTGTGGAAAATATAAAACTGTATAATATTTTGGGGAATGAAATATCTATCGACAAAACAAAAATTAATAATGAAAGTTGCAAAATTAATCTAAAAAAAATTCCTAAGGGGGTTTATATATTGAAAATTAAAAGTGAAATCATAAGAATAATAAAAAAATAATACAATGAAAAAAATTCTGTTTTTATTTATATTGACGAGTATAGCCGGTTGTAAATCCAAAAATATAACGGCTCAAAAAATTGTTCAAAATACACATGAGAGCAAACCTAATATTCTCATCATTCACGTGGACGATTTGGGCTACCACGATTTGAGTTTAACCGGTTCCAAATTATATGATACACCGAATATTGACAAATTAGCCGGTGAATCGGTGCAATTTACCAATGCTTATGCCAGTTATCCGCGCTGTGTTCCTTCCCGTTACGGAATGTTTACGGCAACCTATCCGGTTAATGAAAACAAAGGCAATTTGGCTGCTATACCGGTGAGTAAAAATATCATCAAACAATTTGACAAAGCAGGATACAATACTTACTATGTCGGAAAATGGCATTTGTGTAAATCCGGTTCAACCCCAAAAGCATTTGGTTTTACCGATAGCTACGCCGCAGGTGCAGCCGGCGGAATTGCTGGCAGATTTTATCCGTTTAATGTCGATAAAAATGGCAATGAAGCTAAATATATTGTGCCGGATATTGAAAAAGACAGTAAACAGGGCGATTATGCCGCTGATAAACTAACCGATGCTACCATAAGATTTATCAAAAATAATCCGAAAGACAAAGCATTTTTAGCAGTTTTGGCATTTTATGCTGTTCATACACCTATTGAAGCCAAAGAAAAAGATATAAAACGTAATAAAGAACAACTAAAACATATCGATTTTGGAGATATGCCCGAATATGCCTATGTAGATGGCAGAGGAAAAATGCGTCAAGATAATCCGGCTTATGCCGGAATGGTTGAAAATGTTGATGAAAATGTTGCCCGTTTGTTACAAACACTCAAAGATCTCGGCATAGAAGACAATACCATTGTTGTATTGTCGTCAGACCACGGCGGTTTGTCTAATTCCGGCAAAGATAATAATCGCGAATTGGCAACGACTAACTATCCCTTGCGTGCCGGTAAAGGCTGGTTATACGAAGGTGGTATCAGAGTGCCTTTATTGTACCGTTGGCCCGGTAAATTGCAACCGCACGTTGACCGGCAATCAATTGTTTTGGGAATGGACGTCTTGCCAACTCTGCTCGATTTGGCGCTTAATAAAAAGCTTGACGGCCTTGACGGTAAAAGTTATAAAAAAGTATTGCTAAATAAAGAACATTGGAATAACAGAACCGTCTTTTGGCATGAACGTAAAGCCCGTCCTAACAGAACAGGAGAACACAAAGCCGATGTCGTCCGTTCGGGCGATTACAAATTAATTGACTTTTATCAAGACGGTATAATCGAATTGTATAACCTTAAAAACGATATTGGTGAACAACATAATTTGGCTGACCAAATGCCCGAAAAAAAAGAAGAATTATTAAAATTGCTCAACCGGTGGCGAAAGGAATATTTGGTGCCTGAAAAATTGAACGTCGGAAAAAAATATAAACATAAAAACAATAAAGTAAAAAAATACCATAAGAATAAATATTAAAAACAATACTAAATTTATATTCCGGTATGTTTTGAAAATCTTATTTTTTTACAAAAAAAATATTTTATGAAACGTCATATATACATATTATTACTATTTTTCTGTTTAAATATTTACGCGCAAAACACTAAAAACGTGTTGTTTATAGGTAATAGTATTACTTATTTTAACAATATGCCTTTTACTTTTGAAGCTATTGCCAATTCCAAAGGGGATGCAACTTCGGTTACGATGTATGCACCCGGAGGAACAGGTTTTGTCGATCATGTCAATGATCCTAATGTTTATGCCAAATTTAGAGAAAAAGTCTGGGATTTTGTTGTATTGCAACCCGGTTCGGGTGAGTCATTTGGCTCTACACATCCTATTTCTACTACCTTAAACAGAGCTATTCAATTAAAAGATTCAATCTTAAAATACAGCCCTTGTGCCAAAATTCTATTTTATGAAATTTCTAACGGTGTAACCGGCAATACCGCTTCCGATTTGACAAACTACAATAATTCGATGGACATTGTCAGAAGTAATTTGGAATATTTGGCGGACGGTACCGATTTGTATTTTGCGCCGGTAGGAGAAGCTTTTAGAGAAAAGTGGAACAACGATCAAACCGATATGCTTTGGGGCAGCACATACAATATCCACCCCAATGAAAAAGGCTCTTATTTGGCAGCTTGCGTTTTTTATGCAAGTATTTATCAAAAAAATTCGGAAGGTACTACGGTAATAGGTTCCTTATCACAAAACGAAGCAAATTTGTTGCAACAAACAGCCGATGAAAAAGTTTTGCAACATAAACCGGATTGGCGTATCAATGTACATAATCTGTACACTGATTTTGAGTACAATATCAACGCTTTGCAAGTTAGTTTTAATAATTTATCAGCCAATGCCGATTCGGTTTCGTGGGATTTCGGTGATGGATATTCTTCTACCGATAACAATCCGACACACCAGTATGCAACAAACGGCAATTATCAAGTTACGCTAACCACCACCAAAGGCAATTGTAATGAGAGTCTGACCAAAACCCTAACAGTAGGAAATTCAGGCATAAATACATTAACTGTTTCAAATTTTGTATTATATCCTAATCCGGCAAATGATAAACTACTGATAGAAATAAATAAACCGGGAAAATACCGTTTTGAAATATTAGATATTACCGGTAAAATTCTAATGACAACAACTGAAAATATCATTCAAGTTTCTTCTTTTGATTCCGGTATGTATTGGATTAAAATTTCGGATATACGGACCTGTCAAAGTATTGTAAAAAAATGGGAAAAAGATTAATTATAAGACTCTTCATTCTTATATCTTCGGTTTATGCTTGTTCGTCTGTTACACCACATAATGACAAACATCAACTTACAAGTAAGCCCAATGTTCTATTCATTTTAGCCGATGATTTAGGCATCAATGCGTTAAATTGTTACGGCAATCATTTAGTAGAATCCCCAAATATTGATAAATTATATTCTCAAGGCATACATTTTACAAACGCTTATTCCAACGACCCGACTTGTGCGCCGTCGCGAGCCTCGATCATGTCGGGGCAATATGTACCGCGACATAAAGTTTACCGTGTAGCAAACCGATTCAAAAAACAAAAAAATACATTGAATCACATGCGATATCTTCCCCCCGAAAATTATAAACTTCAAGGTAGCGGTACCGGTTTGGCATTAGACAAAATTACTTTGGCTGAAGCTTTTCAACAAAACGGCTATCTAACCTCGGCGTACGGTAAATGGCATTTGGGTAAAAAGGCTTTAGGAATTCCGCATCAAGGTTTTGATCAAGGTTTTGAAATCACAGGACACTACAATTTTAAAACTTCGCCACATCAAAACAATATCGATACTACGCAATATTCCGCAGATTTTATTACCCGAAAAACCAAAGAATTTATTGCCGAAGCGGTCAAACAACACAAACCATTCTTTTCATATGTTCCATATTATTTGGTACATAAACCCTTGGAACCTAAACCCGAATATCTCAAATATTTTGAAGAAAAATATAAAGACAGTATCCATATCAGTCATAAAGAAATTATGGTGTTAGCAATGATTAAAAGTTTGGACGATAACGTAGGGGAATTGATAAATTATCTCGATAAATTAGGAATTGAAGACAATACCATTGTTGTATTTACTTCGGACAACGGACATTACAAAACCGATAATTTGATTTTTACACGTCCTTATCGCGGTTATAAAGGACAGACTTATGAAGGAGGTATTCGCGTGCCTTTAATTTTTAGATGGACACATCATATTCCGAACGCAAGTGTATCGAAAGAACCGGTAATCCACGTCGATTTTTATCCGACTTTATTAGGTTTAACCGGCTGTAAAAAACCAATAAATTACATTCTGGACGGAGAAGATTTGACGCCTGTTTTGTTACATCCCGGAACTAAAACCAAACGTAACGCCTTGGTTTGGGAATATACCAATTATGCACATTATAATCCTAAAAAGAAAAAATTTAAGTCCGAATGGGTTAATGTGATTCAAAAAGACGGTTTTAAAATGACCGAAGTTGTCGAAGACGGCTCATATTATTTATTCAATTTGAACAATGATCCGTATGAAACGAAGGAAGTGTCAAAAAAATATCCACAAGTAATGAAACGATTAAAAATACGCTTGGAACAATGGAAAAAAGACACCGGTTACGAACCACCTCGTAATAATCCGGCATTTATCGGGAAGTTGAAAGTTGAAAGTGTCAAGCAATAAAGCAATAAAGTGCGGACACCCGACATCCGACATCAAATAACCATCATCAATGAAAACAAAAACAACATACCTATTTATCCTTTCGAGTTTCTTATTAACCGCTTGTTACACTACAAAAATGGCGACACAAAAGAAGAATGCGCCGGAGAAAGCAATTGCCGAAAATAAGAACAAAATCAAAAGGAATGCTTCAACCTCTATCGATGAATTTCAAACTTATAAAGTAGATGAATCGGTAAATGTGCCTACCGCAACATCCGAAATAGTCGAGAATTGGAAAAACGATAAATTCGGTTTATTTATTCACTGGGGACCTATCAGTCAGTTAGGTAAACCTTTGAGTCATTCACGGCATAGTGAAAGTCATTATCCGGGGCATCGACCGTATAAACCATGGAAAGAAGGTATGTTGGAACCCGAAGTGTATGATATACAATATAAAACTTTCAATCCGGTTAAATTTGACCCGGACTATATTGTTAAATTAGCCAAAGCGGCAGGTATGCGATATTTGGTATTTACCGCCAAACATCATGCAGGCTTTTCAATGTTTGATTCCAAAGTAACCGATTACGATATTATGAGTAGTCCTTATCATAAAGATGTTCTCAAAGAATTGGAACAAGCCTGTCGCCGGCAAAATTTTAATTTCGGATTTTATTATTCTCCCCGCGATTGGCATCATCCCGATTGCGATTCGCCCAATCATCACGACCGGTATATTAAATTTTTCAAAGCGCAAATGGATGAATTGCTAACCAATTACGGTTCAATTTATGAGGTTTGGTTCGACGGTTTAGGTCCCGGCAATTGGGGTAATACCTCACAAGAAATCATGCAAAAAATCAGAAAATTACAACCGCAAGCAATGGTTAACAATCGCGCCGGTGTTGGAGCGGATTTTTATACACCGGAACAAACCATAAGCCAGCTCAACAATGAAGACGCTTGGGAAGCCTGCCATACAATAACATCGCAATGGGGTTACAATCCCAATGTCAAAGTAAAACCATTAAAACAACTTTTGGAAACACTACTTTATACTTGGGGAGGTGGTGGCAATATGCTGTTGAACATCGGTCCTCGCGGCGACGGCTCTTTGAATCCCGTTGAAGAAGAACGTTTGAAACAATTGGCAAAATGGTGGCAACAAAACGGTGAAATTGCTATTAGAAATTCTCGTGGCGGTCCTTATTATCAAGAAAATTGGGGTGTTTCGACCAAAAAAAACAATAAAGTATATTTGCATGTTTTTCGCTGGCCAAAATCCGGAAAATTAACATTGCCTAACCTATCCGGTCATCAATTATTAGATGCTCGTCTGTTAAACGCTAAAAAATTAACACTCCAAAAAAACAAACAATCATATATCATAAGTGTCAGTCCGGAAAACAGGGATAAGATAGAAACTACTATCGAATTGATTTTTGATAAAGATATAATGGACGTTAAGCCGTTACACGTCATCACACCTTTGACATATCATGCTAAATTAACGGCATCACAAAACAAAAAAGATATTAATAATGTAGTGGATGGCAATGCTAAAACCACTTGGTATGCCGATAGCAAACAAGGTCCGATTTGGATAGAAGCTCAGTTTGATCATCCGGTTACCATAGCAAGTATTGTTACCGGACGCGGCCGTCGTTGGTTGATCAAAAATATACAAAAATTGCAAATCCCCGACGGAAAGGGTGGTTGGAAAACCGTTTTTAAGTGGAAACCAAAATGGACAACGGTGAAATTTTTGAAAAAACCGGTAACAACCAAAAAAATACGATTATTAGTTGAAGCCAAATGGTATAATTTGGCAGAATTTGAATTGTATCCCCCATTGTGAGAAATAAAGTTAAAAATAATAAGTAGAGAGTTGCATGAAACGTCTGAAAAATCGTAAATTTGAAATCAAATAAACATTAAAACTAAACAAACAAATGTTCTCAATCAAAAACATATTTATTTTTCTAATAACTGTTTTGTTGTTGACGACTTGTAAATCTACACAACAAAAATCAGATAAACAAGTACTACCAAATATTGTGATTTTGCACGTTGACGATTTGGGTTATCACGATTTGAGTTGCAAAGGTTCAAAAATCTATCAAACGCCACATATTGACGCTTTTGCCAAACAATCGGTTGATTTTACCAATGCTTATGCCAATTATCCGCGTTGTGTTCCTTCTCGTTTTGCCATGTTGACGGCAAGTTATCCGGTACAAAAAGGCGATGTCCCCGATGACGGTTTTGCCATTTCAAAAATACCTGATAACAAAAATGTTATCAAAGCCATTGAACAAGCCGGCTACCAAACCGCTTATTTTGGAAAATTCCATTTGGGCGATAAAAACACCATTCATCGTTTGGGATTTCAAACTACCTTAGGTGCAGGGCATGCCGGTTCGCCAATTAGTTATTTTCAACCTTTTAACGTCCCTAAAAGAAAAAACGAAATCTTAAAAAAACATGGCATTCCCGATTTGGATAGTTTATCTAAAAAAGGAGATTATCTTACCGATGTACTGACAAATCAAGCCATAGATTATATCAAAAATCGCAATCCCGAAAAACCCTTTCTGCTTATGCTGGCTTTTTATGCCGTACATCAACCTTTGGAAGCCAAAAAAGATTTGATAGAAAAAAATAAACAAGAAATTACCCGTTTCGATTTTGGCAACCGACCCGAATATATCAAAGAAGGTACCGGACGGACTAAAATGCGACAAGACAATCCGGTTTATGCCGCCATGGTTGAAAATATGGATACGAATATAGGTAAAGTATTGAAAACTCTAAAAGATTTAGGATTGGAACAAAATACCATTGTCATCATTTCGTCTGATCACGGTGGTTTGTCAAACGACGGCTATAAGCAAAGAAACTTGGCAACTTCCAATTATCCGCTACGTGCCGGAAAAGGTTGGCTCTACGAAGGTGGTGTCCGCATTCCTTTATTTATCAAATGGGCTAATCATTTCAAACCGCATATTGACAGTACTTCCATTGTAAGCTTAATGGACATTTTTCCGACTTTGCTCGATATTACGCAACATACTGCTAAACAGGTAGATGGTAAGAGCCTATTACCGGTTTTGCTGCAAAATGAAAATTGGGCAAATCGTACTATTTTTTGGCATGCCTCACATGCGCGTCCGCGAAATACCGGCGATAGCAAATCTTCGGCAATCAGGATGGGAGATTATAAATTGATTGACTTTTACAAACAAGAAAAAACCGAATTGTATAATATTAAAAATGATATTTCCGAACAGCACGATTTATCCAAAGAAATGCCGAAAAAAAAGACGCAATTATTACAAAAATTACGTGAATGGAAACAATACAAAAAAATAATTGACCAATAATAATTAAGAAAAAAATCTGTAATGATGTATAAATTAATCTCTAAAAGCAGTCTTATTATACTGATATTTTATTTGTTAAGTTCCTGTGCTTTACAAAAAAATATTCCTGCGGACGATAAGCGGATTTTAAATTACGGCAGCCGGTTTGTCAAATATCAAAATGGCGAATTGATCTTGCACCGGCATTCCGATAAGGTTTATCAAGGCACAACATACGGTAATTTATTCAATCCTTTAAAAGCCCGTTCCGGTACCGGTATTAAATTGGAATTTAAAACGGCAAGTGCGTATATCAAAATGCGTTTCAAAATAGCCAAAGGCTGGCTCAAAAATCCGGTTTTTAGTGTTTTTCAAAACGGTAAATTTCAACAAAATTTATCTTTTACTTACGGAGATAATAAAATCATTACACTTGATATCCGGTCAGAAACACCCGGTAAACCGGTAGTTTATACAATTACTTATCCGTTACGTACGGATGTTCATTTTTTAGGTTTGCGTTTGGATGGTCAACATAAGTTATTGAAAATCAATAAAAAGAAACGTCCTGTTTATGTCGCTTTCGGCAATTCCATTACACACGGCACCGGACAACAAACCACCCCGCAAACTTATGCCTATCAATTAGCCGAAAAAATGAACTGGGAACTCTTTAATCTGGCGGTTGGTGGTGGTAAAACTTCGCCGGTAATGGCAGAAATGATACGGGATAATTTTAAAAAAATCGATTTTATGACAATTTTAATCGGTTTTAACGACTATAACGGCGAAGGTGTTGATACTTTGACATTTGCCAAACGCTATCGGCAAGTTATATCGACCATTCGACAAACACATCCCTTGACCAAAATATACGCCATCACGATGACAGCAACCAAAGCCGAATATTCAAAAAAATCAGGTCTGCCTATTGAATATTTTAGACAAGTTATCAGGCATATAATCAAAGAAAGACAAGAAAAAGGCGACCAAAATATCTATTTGATTGAAGGCGAAAAACTGACATCGGAAACCGATTTGAACGACAAAGTACATTTGAGTGTAAAAGGCGCTGAAAAATTTGC
>JALVKK010000307.1 GCA_027033875.1 Flavobacteriales bacterium | reverse complement strand
GTGTGTATTTTATGATTAAAAAAATTCATGTTCGTTTCATATATCTTATTTTTTGCGAAAATACAAAATTTTTTCAATCTGAATAAGTAGATGCAAATTTACGAAAATATAGGGCAAAAAATCAGTTTATAGTCATCTGTAATTTGCTATATCAAACAAATATATGTGTTAAAAAAACATCCGTTTTAATATATTGTCTTTTGTTTTAACGATGTAATGTATAACAAAACCTATATGGATAATGATCAATGATAAAAGAAAAAGTATAGCGCCGAATTGAATAACAAATAAGGTTTGGTCAAGTTGAAATCTGTCCGGTTGCATTCCTATAAAATCATTAGATAATGACAGCAATTGATAGTAAGTTGTCAAGCCAATCAAAGGGGTAAAAAGCAAAAACAGATATATGAGATAATAGATTATTTTTATTGTTTTTTTATGAGTCGAATTAAAATATTTTATACTTGGCGGTCGTCTGTTTGCAGTTAGTATTTTGCTGATAATTCTGACGATTGTAAGGATGCTGATACTTAATCCGATAACAATTTCCAGTCGATAGAATAATTGTTGATTGAATTTACTATGCTTTTCATAAAAATAAAAAAATAGACCTATTGTAAAAAAAACAAAAGTCAACCAATGAATTAAAATTACCGATACAGGATGTTTGTTAACTCCCATCAAACATAAATATATTGTTAATATGTTCGCAAAGTTATAAACTTTTTTTTAATACTACAATAAATAATATAAAATTTTAACAAACTGCCATAATACAATACCTGTACTAACTGATATATTTAAAGAATGTTTGGTGCCAAATTGCGGAATCTCAACACAATAATCCGATTGGTTGATAACATCTTGTTGGACACCTTTGACTTCATTTCCAAAAATTAAGGCATATGTTTTTTGAGGATTTATCTCAAATTTGTGGAGCGGTATGGCATTTTCCACTTGTTCGACACTGACAATACATGTATTTTTTTTCTTTAAGCTATTGATAGCTTCAAGTGTTGTCGAAAAATATCGCCAATCGACCGAATCGGTTGCTCCCAAAGCTGTTTTATGAATGTCTTTATGAGGAGGCTGCGCGGTAATCCCGCAAAGATATATTTCCTTGATTAAAAAAGCATCTGCTGTTCTGAAAACCGAACCTATATTGTTTAAACTTCTGATATTATCCAAAACGACAATTACCGGAATTTTTTTCGTTCGTTTATAAGTATTTATATCCGGACGGTTTAATTCGCTGTTTTTTAATTTTCGCATTATATTTTTTTTGCAAATCTAAGGATTATGAATTGAAAATTGTAAAACATTATTTGGAAATTGCAACAAACTTAGTATATCGACAACTTGAATCTACAATAGAAAAATAAATCTATGGAACAGTTTTTTTTAGCTATTATACCTCTATTTTCAATTCAATTATCCAAATAACTAAATAAATAATCCAATAAAGACCGGAATTATACGTTAATGTAATTAGTTTTATTACTATATTTGCAAACTCTAATTTTTTTAATATAAATGACAAAGTTCAAAATATTAATTTTTATATTATTTTTTAAAATAGCGTCTCTTTGGGCTCAGGAGTATGAAATAGGACTTGCTGTTGGAGGGGGAAATTACGTTGGAGACATCGGCAGAGAATATTATTTTTATCCTAACAAAATAGGAGGCGGTATCGTTTTTAAACGGACCATAAATCAATGGTTTTCTCTACGGTTTAACTTAAATTATTTACAGCTTCAAGCTATTGATACCGAAGCGGAGAGTTTAGGACGTCAATTAAGAGGATTTGAATCAAATGCAGATATCTTGCATTTTTCTGCCGGTATTGAATACAATTTTATGGCACGAAATCCTTTTTTACGCTTGCAGTCTATTCATAGGTTTACACCATACTTTTATACCGGTGCAGGGTTGGCAAATTACACCGGAGCATTTCATTATGGTAAGCAAGATGATAAGATATTAAAGTATAATGGTGCTCATTTGAATATTCCAATGGTTTTGGGTATTAAGTATAAAATTTCACAGCATTTTATTATCGCCATAGAGTCCGGAGCTTACTATTATTTAACCGATAATTTAGATGGAACTAATGCGTATTTTGGAGATGAAAACAAAGTTATTACGGATAAAACCTCATTTTCAACCAATGTAAATTCTAACGATTGGTACACATTTTCATCCGTTAGTTTTATTTATACTTTTGGAGATTTAAGTTGTTATTTTAATATGTTTTAACTGTTTTGCAGCCTTATGTTACGCATCGATTCAAATAAACTCGAACTTTTGCCGCAACACATTGCCATTATTATGGACGGAAACGGAAGGTGGGCAAAAATAAGAGGTAAAAAACGAATATTCGGACATCGCGAAGGTGTAAAAATAGTCAGGCAAATTGTTGAAAATTCAGTCAAACTCAAAATTAAATACTTAAGCTTATATACTTTTTCGACTGAAAACTGGAACAGACCGAAAGATGAAGTTGATGCGTTGATGGATTTATTGGTGCAAACCCTAAACGAACAAGTTGACGATTTGATGAAGCAAAATATACGGCTTAATGCAATCGGCAATTTATCTCATCTGCCACAACATACCTATCAAACATTGCTTAAAGTTTTGCAAAAAACGGCTCCCAATACAGGCTTGACTTTATCCATTGCACTCAACTATGGCGGTCGGAACGAAATCGTCCAAATGACCAAAGAAATATCAAAAAAAGTTAAAAATAATATAATTTTTCCGGAAAATATTGACGAAAACAAAATAAATTTGCATCTTTACAGCCATGATTTGCCCGATGTAGATTTTATGATACGAACCGGTGGCGAAAAAAGAATTAGTAATTTTCTATTGTGGAAAATTGCTTATGCCGAATTGTATTTTACCGATATACTTTGGCCTGATTTTAATATACAATATTTTTATGAAGCATTGGCTGACTATCAAAAAAGAGAAAGAAGATTTGGAAAAACAAGTGAACAGATTAAAGATGAACTATAAAATACTGTGGACTATCATCGCTTTTGTTACTGTACTCAATTTTTACGGACAAAAGGCTAAAACCAATGATTATAAAATCTATCAAATTGAAGATATTAAAATCAACGGATTGAAGCAATTTAATTCTCAAACCGTAAAAGCTTTTATCGGAATCGATAAAGGCGATATCATCGAAGTCCCCGGAGAGCAAACAGCCGAAATAATCAACAAACTTTGGGATTTGAAATATTTTTCAGATGTCAATTTATATGTTATTCCTACTACCGAAAATAAGGCGATTCTTGAAATAGATTTGCAAGAACTGCCCAAAATCTCAGAAGTAAGTATCAAAGGGGTTTCAAGATCAAAACGAAAAGAATTTATCAAAGATTTAAAACTCAATAAAGATGCCGTATTAAGTGAAAATCTTAAAGCCAAAACCATTGAAACTATTAAAAATACTTTTTTGCAAAAAGGTTTCTTTAATACAAAAGTTGATATCCAAACCCAAAAGGATACGGCTGATTATGTCAAATTGTCAATCGATATTAATAAAGGAAAACGGATTAAAATAAAACATATAAACATAATAGGTTATAAAGATTTGAAAGAATCTAAACTTAAACGACAATTAAAACATACAAAAGAAAAAAGGTTTTATCGGTTTTGGAAACGCTCAAAATATATTCCCGATAATTTTAAAGAAGACTTGGTCAAACTCGAAAAATATTTCAAAGAAAAAGGTTACCGGAATGCTCGTGTATTATCAGATTCAATTTATTATGATTCAAAACACAATTTGAATATCAATATCAATGTAGAAGAAGGTAAAAAATATTATTTCGGTAATATCGATGTGGTAGGAAACAGTCATTATTCTACCAAATTAATAAAAAAAATAATAGGTATCAATAAAGGTGATGTCTATAACGGAACTCTAATAGCAAAACGTATAGATGACCCTGCCGATCCCGATTCGGAAAATATTGCCAATTTGTATCAAAACAACGGCTATTTGTTTTCTCGCATCAATTTAGTTGAAAAAGAAATACGTAACGATACAATTGATTACGAATTGCGTATTTATGAAGGCAAACCGGCCAAATTTAATAATATAACGGTCAATGGTAATATGAAAACCAATGACAAAGTGATTTATCGCGAATTGCGCACTATTCCGGGGGCAACTTACAGCAAACAAAATGTAATCAGAACCATTAGAGAATTGGCACAAATGAAAATTTTTGATGCCGAAAAAATTGCACCCGACTTAAAAAATATAGATCCTAATGCCGGTACGGTTGACGTAGATTGGCACGTTGAAGAAGCCGGTAGTAGTCAAATCCAATTGCAAGGAGGATTTGACGGACATTATTTTATCGGAACTCTAGGCTTGGGCTTAAATAATTTCTCTATCAAAAATATATTTAATGGTAAAGCCTATAAACCGCTTCCTATGGGAGACGGACAAAACTTATCCATAAATCTGCAATTGTCGCGCCGTTACGAAACCTACAGCCTATCCTTTATGGAACCTTGGTTTGGCGGAAAAAAACCTCAAGCGTTCTCTGTATCTGCTTATTACTCAACATATTACGGTATTGATTACAATAATTTGACTTATAATAACTACAATGTAGATCGCAATAAACGCTTTATTATTACGGGTTTATCAATCGGATTGTCCAAAAAATTACAATGGCCGGATGATTTTTTCTTTTTAAGTCAAACACTTAGTCTCAATCATTATAAAATAGTAAACTATGGTTCGATAGGCGCTTTCGGATTTAGTGATGGTAATTCTAATAATTTTTCGTACAATTTCTTGTTTGGACGCAACTCAAGTGGTCCCAATCCTATCTTTCCGACAACCGGTTCGGAGTTCGGTATTAGCCTTAAATTAACACCTCCTTATTCATTGTTCAGTCGTATTGATTATGCTACAATCAATCAAAATCCGGATTATCAAAATGCTGACGGAAAACCGGATTATGAAAAAATCAATCAAGCAAAATATAAGTTAATTGAATATTATAAAATTAAAATGAGTGGCACTTGGTTCACTTCTTTGTACAAAAAACTGACTTTGCGTTCAAAAGCCGAATTTGGTGTATTAAACGCTTATAATGATGATTTGGGGATTCCGCCTTTTGAAAGATTTTTTGTAGGGGGAACAATGCCGACAGCCGGCAATTTGGATTCACGAGAAACAATACCTTTACGTGGTTATGTCGATCAATCACTAAACAGAGGTTTCGGCAACCGCGGCGGTACGATTTTTAACAAATTTTCTTTTGAAGTACGATATCCCATTACCTTAAAACCACAAGCCTCAATATATATGTTGTCATTTTTCGAAGGAGCCAACACTTATAACAATATAAAATATTATAATCCGTTTTCATTAAAAAAATCTGCCGGAATCGGTGTTAGAATCTTTATGAGTGCCTTCGGGCTCCTCGGTATTGATTTCGGTTATGGCTTTGATAAAGTGCCTAATGCAATGGGAATTAAAAAAGTTTCCGGTTGGCAAACACATTTTATTATGAATCAAAGATTGTAATCACATTTGATTTTGGCACAATTATTTCTTATTAAAAAATAGACTCATGAAAAAATTAATCATTTTGCCGGTTTTGTTTTTTTTGACATTTGTCTCAACCGGACAAAGAAAACTGAGAATTGCTTCGGTTGATATGGACTATATTCTTGACAAATTGCCGGAATATCAAACAGCATTAAAAGAACTCAATGCCAGAGCAGGTCGTTGGAAAACGGAAATAGAACGTAAAGAAAAAGAAATAACTGAACTTAAAAATGCTTTGGAACAAGAAAAAGTATTATTAACCAAAGAACTATTGCAAGAAAAAGAAGAGGAAATCGCTTTTAAAGAAAAAGAATTGTTGAAATACCAATTGGAAAAATTCGGTCCGGAAGGAGACTATATTTTACAAAAAGAACATTTGGTAACACCTGTCCAAGACCGTGTATTCAATGCCGTGAGTAAATTGTTGAAAACTGCCAAGTACGATATAGTCTTTGATAAAGCGAATGATAAATTGGGCTTGATTTATACAGCTCCCAAATTGGATATTTCAGATAAGATATTGAAATTGATAACAAAAGAAAGAGGAAAAGAAGAAAGAAGCAAGAAAAATAAAGAACGTAAAGAAAAACAAAAAGAACTAAAAAGTGAAGCTGCCAAAAAAAGAGCAGAATTGGCAGCCAAACGTAAAGCAGAACGCGAAGCCAAACGTAAAGCTGCACTCGAAGCTCGAAAAAAACAACGCGAAGCCAAACAAAAAGCTCATAAAAAGGAAGAAACAAATACCAGTAAAGACGAGAAGCAACAGAATAAACCGAATACTCAAACCCCTAAACAAGATGTCGAAAAATCGACTGAATACGGAGACAAACTGACGCCGGAGCAACTGAAAGCATTTGAAGAAGCTCAAAAAAAACAGATGACACCGGAAGAAAAAGCAGCACAACGTAAAGCTGAACGCGAAGCCAGAAGACAAAGAATTTTGGAAGAACGCCGTAAACGTAAAGCCAACAAAAACAAACAAACAAACACAGACGAGAATAAACAAGAGAATGAGAATAAAAACTGAATTTAAATATTAAACTTAAAATTAAATAAATATGAGACACTTAAAACTAGTATTAGCCGCATTATTGATTTGGTTGGGGACAACGAATACTAATGCACAAAAAATGGCGCATATCGATGTGCAAAAAATTATGAGCGAAATGCCCGAATTTAAAGCCGGCCAAGCAGAATTGAAAAAGTTGTACGCAACCTATCAAAAAGAGTTTAAAGAAATGCAAGATGCTTATCAAGCAAAACTTAAAAAATATCAAGATGAAGCTAAAAGCGTTTCCGAACAAGAAAATCAAAAACGCGTAAAAGAATTGATGGATATGGAAAAAAATATTGCCAAAGCGCAACAAGATATCCAACAAGAAGCTCAAAAAAAAGAAGCTGACTTGATGAAACCTATACAAGAAAAACTGATGAAAGCCATCAAAGATGCCGCTAAAGAAAAAGGCTATGATTACGTCTTTGACAGCTCGGGACCTACCAACTTAATTGTTGCCAACGGACCGGATCTGTACAATGCCGTTAAAGCCAAATTAGGCTTCTAACTAAGTTTTTTATATAAATGTTTTGTCTAAAAAATCCCGATTTCATCGGGATTTTTTTTT
>JALVKK010000306.1 GCA_027033875.1 Flavobacteriales bacterium | reverse complement strand
TGACACCGTTTTGTTTGACACTTTCAACGGCATAAACCGAACAAGACGGGGTAAATACACAAGAATCTACGTCTTGAGAAGACAACACGTCTTTATAAAGCACAAACAATATGGAAAGAACAAACTTTGCTTCGTTTTGAGTGGTTATTTGATCTGTCCAATCGTGATGATGCACTTTTGGCTCAAAAAAATTATTAAACTTTGAAAAATCAGATTGTTGTACATTCATTTTTTGCGAATGAAGACTCAAACTCAATAACAAACTTAATATGATATAAAATCGCTTCATTTTAATTGGTTTTACACTGTTTAACCAGCTTGTAGTAATGTTGCTTTTCTTTCTCATTTAATTCGCTTGTAGTAGTAACTTGTTGCAACAAGCTATTTTTCATAATTTGTGCTTCATCATGCTTATTTGTTCGACACAAAGTTAAATAATAATTGGATTGATAAAAAATATTTTCCGGATAAGTTCGATATAACCATTCCGCATTATTAAGGGCTTTTTGCATATCGTTTTCCAATGTACTGTATATTTTGTACAATAAATAACGAGCTTCTGTACAAATAACTGTATTCTTGGCATGCGTAGCTTGTTCCAAATATTCCAGCCCTTTTTCTTTACTTTCGTTAGAATAACCAAACAACAAAACTTTAGCAAAAACGGATTCTTCTTTGGCATAATTGGTAAAATAATGGTAAATACCTTTTACAAATAATTTCTGCTCGTCTTCTTCTATTTCGTTAATCAGTCCATCTGACAAATCAAGTATTTTCAAAATAGAATTGACGGATTTCAATTTGTGATTGCCATAATTGTTTACCCGCATTTTCAAGATATAGGCGCTGAGTAATGTCAATCTGTTTTCTAAACTTGGATTCTCACTGTAAGATTCAATACTTTTATCTATGTATTTGAGACAAAGATCTTGGCTTTTTTCATCATTAGCACCATTCAATATGTGCCACCATTGCAAATTGGCCTTCAAATAATAATACAGATTATCGGGTAAACTGTCTGCTTTGAGCAAATTTATATCGCTATCATATTCAGATAATTGAAAGTGATACAGTTCTGTAAAAATATTGGTAATTTTATTATTTAACTCATTATCATTTTGTTGTCCAAAACAATTATTTGACAAAACAAATACCAGAACAATAAAAATGAGCCAAGACTTTCGCATCAGTTTTCCGTATTTTTTTCTACAAGCTTTACAATTTTATTGTAGATTTTACTCCTGTTTTTCTGCCGTTTGATAACGGCGAGTGATTGAGCCTTCTGAAAACCTCCTATATAATATCTCTGAAACCATGGAATAATTGCCACCGATGCCGTCAAAAAATCAATTTTTATAGCTGTAATAGCCAGCAATGTTATCATACCTGCGCTTAACAATAGAGATTTGGCACCTACTTTAAAATTCCCGGAATAAAATTGCCCTAAACCGGGAATAATCATACTGAGTATTTTAGCGGTTTTTGGATTAGGACGAGACATTTTTTTGCTTTTAAACAGTTCTGCAACAACGTCCCGGTCACTACTGTCCACACATTTTAAAAAATATTGTTCTGCTTCATCAAATTTTTCTAAACCGAAATAACAAGTACCCAAATAGAAGTTTTTTTGTTTTTCTATATCTTTATTATCAGTATTAACACTCAACAAATCAATGGTCGCATACATAAAATCACCAACCAACATTTCACTATAAGCTTTCTTTAATAAGAAAATAGCTTTTTTATCGGTGTCCGAAGCATTTTTATTTGCCAAATCAAAAAAAGTTGTCGCAGTATAAAAATCTTTTTCATTAAGAGACAACTCACCTATTTTCTCATACAAGGGCGAACGTTCTTCATTGGATTCCGCAAAAAACAATAACCTTTTGTACGTCTTTAACGCAATCTCAAAATTTTTTTGCCTGTATTGTTCATTGGCAAATTGCAGACTTTGTTCAAATGTTTGTCCAAATATTTTTTGCCCGATAAAAATACTAGAAAAAACGATGCTGAAAATAAGTATCCACTTTTGTCTTGGTTTCATAAAATTTTAAATTGTTAAAACGTATAGCTGCTTTGGCCGAACCAAAAATATTTCCGATATAAAATCCGGTGGCTATACTACCGAAAATCCATCCGAATGCACTTTTTTTGCCATTTTTTTCAAAACCTCTATAAGCTTGATAAGCATTACCGCCTACAAAAATAAAAGACATAAGGGCATCAACATAGTTGCCTGTATAAACCTTTCCTAATCCCGGAACAATAGCAGATAAACTACCGGCAACCCAAGGGCTTTTATGTTTTTGATGCAAAGCAAAGTCATTAATTCTGATGATTTCATTATTGTTTACCAAACCTTGTTGTGTTTCCAAAAAGTTTTTTGCTTGTTTATATTCCTTGTTAAGCATCAAGTTGCTCCACCTAAAAAGAGATTTATCCGTGTTTTTTATATGAATACCCT
>JALVKK010000305.1 GCA_027033875.1 Flavobacteriales bacterium | reverse complement strand
GGATCGATATTTTTAATGACATCAAAGATTATTTATTTTTATTTAAGCTGGTTTCGACCAGATTATACAGGTTGGCTTAGAATACATCGGGCGGAATGTCGATGCTATAAAAAGTCGGATAGTAAAATCGAAAAAAAAAGTATTAGATATTAAAATTTGATATTTTTTTACTATTTTTGTTTTAATGAAAAACACATCAATGAAGTTAGAAAAACACATATCGGATTTATTATATCGTTATGATTTAGTGATAGTTCCGGGTTTTGGCGGTATCATAGGAAGAAGAAAACCGGCAAGAATAGACAGAGATACTTATATTTTTTCGCCACCCTACAAAGATTTATCATTCAATATACAATTGCAACAAAATGACGGATTATTGGCTAATTATATAGCCGATGTCAACGGGATTTCTTATGAGGACAGTTTGCAAGCGATTCAAAAAACAGTTCGGGAATGGCGTCGTATTTTGCAAAAAGAAAAACGCTTAAAATTAGATCAAATCGGTATTTTTAGTTTGATTGGTGATCAAAAGATATTATTTTTAGCTTTAACAACCAAAAATTATCTTACTGAAGCCTACGGTTTGAAATCTTTTGTTTATAAGCCTCTTGTTGTTCAACCGGTAAAACAGTTTATAGATAAAACAAGTGCCGAAAAAAATTCGGAAATTGCACAATCTGTTGAAATAGAAGTTGTAAAACAAGAAGCAACAGAAGAAAAGACAACAAACATTCCGGTTCAATCGTCGCATAATTCTCATAAATTTTGGAAATATGCCGCTGTTTTTGTAGTAGGTTTGGGATTATTTACGGCTGGAATCGGCATTTTACGTCATCGTTATCAAGTTTCGGAAGAGCCTGTTTTTCAAAAAGCCACATTTGTTTTAAAACAAGATTTTCCACCGGTTAACATTGCAAATTCCCGGCTTGACAAATCCGAAAAAAACATAAAACCGGTTGTAGAAAAGTATTTTATCATAGGGGGTGCATTTCGTATAAAAGCCAATGCCGAAAAGGAAATAAAAAGGCTTAAAAAATCCGGTTATCCGGCCAAAATAGTTGCACGTAACAAGTTTGGTTTGTGGATGGTTGCTTATCAATCTTTTGCAACGCAAGACGAAGCTGTTGTGGCATTGAGTCGCATCAAAAAACAACATTCGGCTGTTTGGCTATACAGCAATAAATAAGACAAATTGCTTACTACAATAGTTCGTACATTTTGCCCGGAAGCGACGAAATAATATTTTTCAATTCCATTTGCAATAAAATTTGTGCCGTTTTTGAGATGGGCATTTGCAATTTGACGGCTATTTCGTCCAGAGATAATTTTGCTTCCGTTTGCAACAAATCAAAAATCAGTTGTTCGTCATCGGTTAAATCGACAAATAGATTTAACTGCGGATTATCGGGTTTAATTTTGTCTTCCGACCATTGCAACAATTCGATAATATCATGAGCATCGGTAACCAATGCCGCTTTATTGTTTTTAATCAGATTATTACAACCTTTGCTAAACATATCGGACAACCGTCCCGGAACGGCAAACACATCACGGTTATAAGAATTGGCGATATCAGCTGTTACCAATGCACCGCCTTTTTCACCGGATTCGATGACCAATGTTGCTTCTGATATACCGGCAATTATGCGGTTACGTTTTAAAAAATTATTGCGATCAACAGCATCTGTATGCCAAAACTCAGAAATCAATCCTCCGTTATCGAGCATTTGACGGGCAATTTTTTGGTGGATACTGGGATAAATTCGTTGAAAACCGTGTCCTAAAACACCGATTGTGGGCAAGTCGTGTTTTAAAGCATTTAGATGGGCTTCAATATCAACACCGTAAGCCAATCCGCTGACAATAACCGGTTTGTAAGGCGCCAATACTTCCAAAAATTCGGCAACGATACGCTTGCCGTAAGGTGTAATATTGCGTGTACCGACTATACTGAGCATTTTGGAACCGTTCAAATCGGTATTACCTTGATAAAAAAACAAAATGGGTCCGTCCGGAGCATGTTGTAAACGATAAGGATAGTCATCGTCAAATATACTGACAATCTTTATATTATTCTGATCGATATATTCCAATTCGTCTGAAACTCTTTGCCAATCGTCAAATTGTTTCAAACTTTGAATCATCACCAAACCAATGTCTTGCACATCAATGCTATTGTTTTTCGCCGCTTCAAATATTGCTTTGGCAGAGCCAAAATGTCGCAATAGTTTTTTTGCAGAAATATCACCGATATTTTTGACTTTTTGCAAAGCTAAAAGATAATAAAGACTGTCAGTATTCATTTATAAAAAATGTGTATTTTTAAAAAATTAAATATAAACAATTTCAATTAACCTGTTTGGAAAGATTTTTGTTTTGTACAAAAGCCTAAAAGTAAACAAATTATGCAAAAAAATATACGAATGAAAAAGTTAGTCAGTGTTATTATATTAGTTATTTCTTTGAATATTGCGGCACAAAATCCGTATTTTGAGATTAGCAAACAAATGGAAATTTACAATGATGTGCTCAAAAAATTGGCGACAAATTATATAGACGATATAAATTTTGGCGATTTGATGCAAAAAAACACCAAACGTATGCTCAACGGCTTGGATCGTTTTACGACTTTTTATGACGAACAAGCAATATTGGATCAGAAAATGCGTCAAGAAGGGCATTTCGGAGGTTTAGGTATCAGGGTTCGCTACAAAGACAGTTTGATTTTGGTTACCGATATTTTTAAAGATACGCCGGCAGCCGAAAAACTCAAAGCCGGAGATGAAATTTGGACCATAGACGGTAAAAAAGTAGGCGAATTGTCAAATAAAGTTGCTTCCAATCTTCTAAAAGGTGCTGCCGGTAGTGAAGTGGCATTGGACATTAAGCGCAACGCTAAAAAATTACATCTGAAAATAAAAAGAGCAGACATCAAATTAAATGCTGTTACAGGGACTTATCTCGATGGAGATATCGGATATATTCGGTTTGTTAAGTTTAACAAATTAGCTTCAAGTCAGGTCAAAAAAGCACTGTTGGATCTAAAAAAACAAGGCGCCAAAAAACTGATTATCGATATACGGTCTAATCCGGGCGGGTTACTCAACGAAGTTGTAAAAATCGTAAACTTTTTTATTCCGCAAGGAAAAGTTGTTGTAACAACCAAAGGACGATTTGAAAAATACAACAGAACTTATATGACGCGTAATCCGTCTGTCGATGAAGAAATTCCACTGGTTATTTTGGTTAATAATCATTCGGCATCGGCTTCCGAAATATTGTCGGGGAGTTTGCAAGATTATGACCGTGCCGTCATCGTAGGTGATACAACTTACGGAAAAGGTTTGGTACAACGTACTTACAAACTCAAGTACGGAACCTATATGAAACAGACCATTTCAAAATATTATATTCCTTCGGGACGATTAATACAAAAAATAGATTATTGGCATCGCGACAAAAACGGTAATCCGCAATTGATGAGAGACAATTTAACCGAAAAAGAATACAAAACAACCAATGGCAGAATCGTGCACAATTTGGGCGGAATAGTTCCTGATATAGAATTGAAAACCGAAATTTCGGAATCACTTATCAAAGATTTGATAAATAAAAACATTTTGTTTGATTTTGCGACTTGGTATTATTACAATCAGCCGAAGCCTGCAAAACAAGAAGATTTTAAATTGACCGAAAAAGATTTTGACAATTTTTTGAAATATATGAAAGATAAAGATTTGTATCCGAAAAGCGATGCCGAAAAAATATTGGCAAAAGCTGAGAATAAAGCCCGAAAAGAACAGCAAGATGCTACGGTTATCAAAATGTATGAAGAACTGGAAAAGTCTTATAAGACACACAACATCAATGTTTTGAAAAAATATGAAGATTATATTTTATCGGAATTATCCAAAGATCTGATCAAGCGTTATTTTCGAGAAGATGCTTTGATACGATATAATGTCAAACACGATACGGTCATTATAAAAGCCAAAGAAATATTGAACAATCCGCAGCAATATGATAAAATATTAGGAAAATGATACCGCAAATTTGTTGATAAAGTGTGTATAATACAATTGATTATTCTTAAAAATTATAAGTAATATACCCGTTTTGGACAACCGGCGCAGTATTATCATCATTGAAAAAACTATCGTAAGCTGCTTCAATGGCACTTTCTATAAGACATTGGGCTTTGGTGGTTGATTTTTCTGAATTATATTTGGCTTTAATCACTTTACCGCTTTGATCCAATTGAATATCAACAACGACCAAACCCGCCATATATTCGGGGCAAGTATAAAGCGGATTTGCCATATAAACATCATGCCGGTTTTTGATAAAATACCGGATATTACTATTGCCCGTAAACCGGACTTCTTTTTTATTTTCTTCAGGTTTCTTTGAAGGTTCCTGTTCGCCGGCATCTACAACTTGATTTTGTTCGCGATTTTTATAAAATTCTTCAAGTTCTTGTTCGTGATGTTGTCTAAACTCTTCAAATGATTTTTCTTCCTGCATAGCGTTTGAAGCTATGTTAGTTCGATATTTTTGATTGACATATTTTTGAATATCAGGCAATTCGGGTTTCTCTTCAGGTTTTAATTCATTGAAATCAAAATTATCATCGACAAATTCTACGGCATAAGTCTCTTCTTTGGGTTTTTCTTCAAAACCTAATTTAAACAATGAAATAAGTATGATCGTTTCAATGAATAAAGTGATTAAAAGCGCTTTTTCGGTATGTGATAACTTAAATTTCATGTTCTAAATTTGCAACCCATTTTTCAATATTTATGGCATTTTTAACGTCAAAAGTTCCGATTTTAGTACGTCGCAAAGCGGATAAATAAGCCCCCGAATGTAATACCTTACCAAAATCATAAGCCAGCGAGCGGATATATGTTCCTTTGCTGACCTTGACTCTGAAAGCAACTTCGGGCAAGTCTATTGACAAAATTTCAAATTCTTTTATTTCAATTTCTCTGGCTTTTATTTCCACTTTTTCACCTTTACGAGCATGCTCGTATAATTTTTTACCGTTTTTTTTAACAGCCGAAAATACAGGAGGAAACTGTTGTTGTTTTCCTATAAAATTATTGGCGGTTGTCATAATCATTTCAGGTGTGATATGTTCTGTTGCAAAATTTTTGTCAACAGGAGTTTCCAAATCATAAGAAGGCGTCGTCGCTCCTATATGAAAAGTGCCGGTGTATTCCTTATCCAAACCTTGATATTGATGAATGGTTTTGGTAGCTTTGCCGACGCAAACCAATAACAAGCCCGTAGCCAAAGGATCTAATGTGCCGGCATGACCGACTTTAATTTTTTTTATATTATATTTTTTTAATATCGCATAGCGCATTTTATTGACCACATCAAAAGATGTCCAGTCCAAATCTTTATCAATCAGTACGACTTGACCTTTACGAAGACTTTCGATTTCAGATTCGGGCACTGAGTGATTTTGCGAAGTATGAGCAAAATTGTACCGAAGTGCAGATTTTCGATTTTTTTGATTCATAGATTTTTTTGTTGTTAGATAATGTTTAGTGCTTCAAACCATAATCTTGCTGTAAAAGAGAAATGAGGATTTTTACATAAGGAATATATCAAATGAAACTCTTAAAAACCTTAAAGTTTTAATGGTTTGATAACATATAGCTAAATTATATAATCAAAGGTTTGATAAAAAAATGTATTAAAAGTAAAACTATGCCAATAAAAATACGATAATAACCGAAAATTTTAAAACCTTTTTGACTGATATAATTGATAAAACTTTTGATGGCAACCATGGCAACTATAAAAGCAATAATATTACCAATCAACAACAAATTAATTTGATGAGCAGACAAATTAAAACCTTCTTGATAATAATCCCAAAGTTTTTTTGCCGTTGCGCCAAACATAGTCGGTACGGCGAGAAAAAATGAAAATTCGGTAGCTGTTTTCCGGTTCAAATCCTGCAACATTCCGCCTACAATGGTAGCACCACTGCGTGAAACTCCGGGAATCATTGCTAAAGTTTGATAAAATCCGATTTTTAAAGCCTTTTTGTAATTGATGTTGTGTTCCGTATTTTGTCCGTACCAATCATCTACTTTTAGTAAAATCAATCCTCCTATAATCAATGTAACAGCAACAGTTAAAGGGCTTTCGAGCAGTTGGTCAATGATTTTATTCAACCATAAACCTAAAACAACAGCAGGTAAAAAAGCTACGAATAATTTTTTGTAAAAATCCCATGATTGCAAAAACCGGCGCCAATACAAAATCACAACGGATAAAATGGCACCTAATTGAATTACAATAGTAAACAATTTGGTAAAGTCATCTTTGGCAATACCCATAAAAGAAGAGCCTAATATCATATGTCCTGTTGAAGAAATCGGTAAAAATTCGGTAATTCCTTCAATAATAGCTAAAATAACAGCTTGAATATCAGTCATAAATTATTCAGGTTTACGCATGATAGCATAGATTTCCACTATGATTCCAAACAAAATCAACATTGGCGACAAACGAATCCGTCTAAAACTAAAAATTTCCGGATTCCAAACATCCGGTTCTTTGCTGCCCCCTCCGGACATTAGTGCAAATCCTAAAATGATAAATGCTAAGCCTATGAACAGATATTTATAGTTTTCACGTCCGAATAACATCGGTTTCTGTTCTGTGTTTTGATTTTTGTTTTGTTTTGACATTTTTTGGTTATTTGGTTATTTGCTGTGCCCCGATTCTCATCGGGGGTTATTTGATAGCTTGTGCCGACGTAGGTCGGTATCGGCGCTTCGGCACATTCTCCCGACAGAAGTCGGGGGGCACTCAGATACCTTTATTTCTGCTTCATAGGTTACTGAGTGATTTTGTGACTGCAAGAAACAAAATCGTATCGAAGTAACCGTACTTTCAACTTTCAACTTTTAACTTTCAACTAATAATGTAACTGTTCCGCATTCAAATTTAACAAACGTCCGGTTGCAAAATAAGTGCTGACAAATGTAATGAAAATGCCGGTTAGAAAAACACTTCCAAATAAAATTATGAGCAATTTATAATCATTTAAAAAATGAAATTCGGGAAAATAAATATCCAAATAGTACAATGAAATGTACAGAATAATTGAGGCAATTGATGCGCCGGCAAAACCCAACCAAAACGCATTGAACAAAAACGGTCGTCTGATAAAAGCTTTTGTAGCGCCTACCAGCTGCATCGTCTTGATAGCAAACC
>JALVKK010000304.1 GCA_027033875.1 Flavobacteriales bacterium | reverse complement strand
GCAATTTTTTCAATATCACGAATGGTGTCATCCGTTGAAAGTGTTTTGTCGTAATAAAAAGGTACAACACCCCACAACAATGCCAAAGAATTTAAAATGCGTTTATTGGCTGTAAATACCAAAATATCTGCCGCGGGACGTCTGGCCGAAATTTTATAAGCACTAAATCCCGATGCCGTAAAAGTACTGATAACTCTTGCCGATACATCTTTGGCTATTTTCGAAGCATTAAAACACACAACTTGCGATATAAAACGCTCGTCGCGGTGTTCGGGAACCGGTGCAATTTGCGGAACTTTAATCAATTCGGAGTTTTCTACCTGCTTGATAATTTTCGTTACCTGCTTGATAACTTTTACCGGATTTTTACCAATTGATGTTTCTCCAGAAAGCATAACGGCATCGGTGCCGTCCATAACCGAATTGGCTACATCATTGACTTCGGCTCTGGTAGGTATGGCATTGGTAATCATACTTTCCATCATTTGCGTGGCAATGATAATAGGTTTTTGATGTAATTTGGCTATATGTACCAACTTTTTTTGAATCAAAGGGACTTCCTGTAAAGGCAATTCAATACCCAAATCGCCACGAGCTACCATAATACCGTCTGCTTGTAAAATAATATCATCGATATTTTTAACAGCTTCGGGTTTTTCTATTTTGGCAATAACCGGAATTTTATAATCGGAATGTTCGTTGATGAAATCATTAATAATCGTTAAATCCTCAGCCGAACGCACAAAAGATAATGCTACCCAATCCACTTCCTGCTCTATAGCAAAAAGCAAATCTTTTTTATCTTTTTTGGTTAATGCCGGTAAAGAGATTTTGGTATTAGGTAAATTAACACCTTTTTTTGAAGACAAAGCTCCGCCTTCAATTACCTCCGCTTTTACTTTATCTTTCTTGTTAGTTTCCAACACCTTAACTTGAATTTTTCCGTCATCAATCAGGATGGTTTCACCCGGAAAAACATCGTTTGGCAATTGTTTATAAGTTATATAAAGTGTTTTGTTGTTATTATCGGTTACCACTTTGTTTTTGGTTGTAAATGTAATATGATCACCTTCGTTCAAAAATGTTCCTTTTGCGACTTTTCCAATACGCAATTTAGGTCCTTGCAAGTCGGCTAAGACAGCTATAAGCGTATTGCGTTCTTTACCGATACGTCTAATTTGTTTTATTTGTTCTTTTACGGTATCGTAATCGGCATGTGAGAAGTTGATTCTGAACACATTAACCCCGGCTTTCACCATTTTGAGTTTGGTTTTGTACGATTCGGTTGCCGGTCCGAGTGTGGCGACTATTTTGGTTTTTTTGCGGATAATCATAAACAATAATTTTTACAAATATAGCATAAAATACTTTCGGGGGTGCGAATGCACCCCCGAAAGTATGATTAAAAATTAATAGAATTATTTATTTCTAATAGTTGCCTGTGCTGCTGCCAAACGTGCGATTGGTACACGGTAAGGAGAGCAACTAACATAGTGTAAATCTGCTCTGTGGAAGAAATCGATAGAACTCGGTTCACCACCGTGTTCGCCGCAAATACCCAATGAAATGTCAGGACGGGTTTGACGCCCTTTTTTCACTGCCATTTTTACCAATTGGCCAACGCCATCTTGATCGAGTTTTTCAAACGGATCGGCTTTTAAGATACCTTTTGATTTATAAACCGGTAAAAATTTGCCGGCATCGTCACGAGAGTAACCGAAAGTCATTTGGGTTAAGTCGTTGGTTCCGAACGAGAAAAATTCTGCTGATTCGGCAATTTCGTCAGCGGTAAGAGCGGCACGCGGAATTTCAATCATCGTACCGACTTTGTAAGAAATGCTATCGCCGGTTTCTTCAAAGACTTTTTTAATAGTGGCTTCGATGATTTGTTTTTGCATCGCCATTTCTTCTTTTTTACCAACTAAGGGTACCATAATTTCAGGTCGGGCATTAATACCTCGTTTTTTCAGGTTCAATGCAGCTTCGATAATCGCACGGGTTTGCATTTCGGTTATTTCAGGATAGGTATTACCCAAACGGCAACCGCGATGTCCGAGCATCGGATTAAATTCGGACAAATCTTCCACTTTTTGTTTGATAACCGATACATCTACACCCATAACGTCAGCCATTTCTTGTTGGCCTTTTTCATCGTGGGGAACAAACTCGTGTAACGGCGGATCAAGCAAGCGAACGGTTACCGGCAGGTCGTGCATGGCTTCAAAGATACCTTCAAAGTCGGTGCGTTGCATAGGTAACAATTTGTCAAGAGCTTTGCGTCTGCCTGTTTCATCTTCAGCGAGAATCATTTCACGCATAGCGATGATTTTTTCGCCTTCAAAGAACATGTGTTCGGTACGGCACAAGCCGATACCTTTGGCGCCAAAGTCGCGGGCAACTGCAGCATCTTTGGGTGTGTCGGCATTGGTTCGGACATACATACGCGAGTGTTTGTCAGCCAAAGTCATCAATTCGGCAAATTC
>JALVKK010000303.1 GCA_027033875.1 Flavobacteriales bacterium | reverse complement strand
TTTTCTTTGTTGAGCCGGTTAATAGCTTAATATTCAGTCCTAATTTATCAGCAAAAGTTTTTAAACTTTTGAAATGCTGTTGTGCCAAAATTTCGGTAGGGGCAATCATGGCAGCTTGATAGCCGTTGTCTATCGCCATCAGCATAACCAATAGCGCAACGATGGTTTTTCCGCTACCGACATCGCCTTGTAACAGGCGGTTCATCTGCACACCGCTTTTGACGTCTTTACGGATTTCTTTGACAACCCGTTTTTGAGCATCGGTCAATTCAAACGGCAATACATTGTTATAAAAGTTGTTGAAATAATCTCCGATTTTCTCAAAAACATGACCTTTGATTTTACGTTTGCGTTCGATATTTTTTTGAAGCAATTGCAATTGCAAATAAAACAATTCTTCAAATTTTAACCGAGTTTGAGCCTTGTGTAATAATGCCAAACTTTGTGGAAAATGTATGTTGAAAAGCGCTTGATTTTTATCAAGAAATTTTAATTCTTGTAAAATATTTTCAGGCAAACTTTCTTTAAAATTTAAACCCGTTTCATTGAAAAGCGCCGTCATTATTTGCGTCCAAAGGCGGGTATTAAAACCTTTTTTGACTAATTTTTCGGTAGAAGGATAAACCGGTTGTAGTTTTAAAAACGATTTTTTTTTACGTTCTTCAAGTGTTTCAATCTCCGGATGAGCAATATTGAATTGCCGGTTAAACAATGTCGGCCGCCCGTATATGATATAGGTATCCGTTGTGTTGAGTTTTTTTAAAAAATAGGCATAATTGCGAAACCAAACCAATTCTATTTCTCCGGTTTGGTCATATAAAACCGCGGTTAATCTTTTTTTACGTCCGGTTCCGGTTTCTTCCAATTTTGAAATTTTCCCTTTTAATTGAATATCAGCATTGATATTCCTAACGTCTTTGATATTATAAAACTTTGTACGATCAATGTATCTGAAAGGAAAATGATTGAGCAAATTTTCATAAGTTCTGATACCCAATTCTTTTGCTAATAATTCGGCTCTGATTTTTCCGATTCCTTTTAAATATTTGACATCGTTTTGAAGCATAATTGACGTTTATTGAAACAAATTTAACTTTTTTTATGAAACTTATTTAAAAAAAATCAAGAAAAATACAAAAATTGCCTTATTGTAAATTGAATTTTTTGTCTAAAATTTGATGCAATATTAAAAAAAATAACAAAAATTTGCTCTATATACTAATAAAATAACAATATACTGTTAAAAAAACAGTGATTTTAACACTGCTATTACGTATTCTTTATAAAAAATCCCAAATTTTTGCATATTCCATTAAAATACACCCTAATTGTTTACTATTTTATTTCATAACAAAAATTAAAAATAATTTAAATTTTCTTTATTTATAGTAGCAGATACTTGCAAATACTTTGTATTGAGTAAATAATGAATAATTAAAGAATAATTAATATATGTAAAAAAAACAAAATAATTTAAAAAAAACATAAAAATATAGTATTTTTGCTCATATTTATTAGATATTAAATATTTAATATTTTACAAAACAAAAACAATTCAAAATAAAATGTTATTTATGGGCAATAAGATACTTTTTGTAAGCATTTATTTTTTATTTTTTGGAATTATAAATGCTCAAACTTTGAAGACCGGTGTTATTGCCGGATCGACTGATCAAGTTCAGCTTCATTCAGAGGCAAATACTTCCCAAAGCAACCATGATAATAATCGTGGAATGAATAACGGACAGTCCTTTGATAATTCAAAAGGAATTTTAAATACAAATAATGTTCAACTTACGGATTCGGATGGTGACTTAATTTGGGATTCCAATGATTTGGATGATGATAACGATGGTATTCCCGATGTAGATGAATACAACAATAATCCTTTTACGGATAATGACGGTGATGGCGTTCCTGTATATTTGGATGATAATGATAATGACAATACTGTTGGCAACGATGACGGAAAACCGCAATATAATTTTGACAGGGATCATGATGGCGTTGCTAATCATTTGGATTTGGACTCTGACAATGACGGGATTTACGACATAGTAGAAGCCGGAAATGGCGCTAATGATACGGATAATGACGGCAGAACTGATAACAGAGTAGGCTTCAATGGATTAGATAATAATTTGGAAAATAATGATACATTAAATGCTATTATTAATTACAATATTACTAATACTGACGGTGATTCATATTACGATTTTTTAGACTTGGATTCCGATAACGATTCTTGTGATGATGCCAATGAAGCCTATGCCGATGCTAATGCCGACGGAGGGGACAACCAATATTACGGAACAGGAAACCCGCCCGCTGTAAATCCGTACGGTTCGGTAACAGCTGCCAACTATCAAACTCCGGCTGACGGTGATTCTAACGGAGATTATGACTTCCAACAAGCCTCTGTTCATGTTACCAGAATCTATACTGAACCCTTGGATCAATTTACAAATCAAGGAGGAACAGTTTCTTTTTCAGTAAGGGTGT
>JALVKK010000302.1 GCA_027033875.1 Flavobacteriales bacterium | reverse complement strand
TACGCAATGACGTATGAAAACAGTCCGTATCTTTGGGGAGGCAAAACGCACTTCGGATTGGATTGCAGTGGTCTGACCCAAATGGCCTACAAAATGTGCGGTCACTTTTTGCTACGCAATGCCAAAGATCAGGTAACACAAGGTGTTTCTATCAAATTGGAAGAAGCAGAACCCGGTGACTTGGCTTTCTTTGCCAATGATAAAGGCAAGGTAATACATGTTGGATTTTTGCTTGGTAACGGCACTATTTTTCACTCACACGGCAATGCACATATTGACGATATTGATGAAAAAGGAATTTGGAGCCGCAAATTTAAACGCTATTCGCACAAATTAAGTGACGTAAAACGGATTATCTGACATTCTTTAAATTAGGCATAAAGATTTTTAATGAAACAACTGTTTTTCATATCATTATTTCTACTGCTTGCTTTTCAAAGTCAAGCACAAAATCTTTATAAAACACCGAGTGGTAAAAAGTATCATTTGGCAACATGTCGTATGGTCAAAAATGTATCAGCAAAAGTAAGCCCCGAACAAATAAGAGATTTAGGACTTACGCCTTGTAAAATTTGTAAACCGAATGCAATCCACGGAATAAATTCTTTCTACACCTCCAAAACACCTGCCGGGAAAACCCGTCAAAGTGTGCAATGTAAAGGACGTACCAAACGTGGCACCCGCTGCAAACACCGGACGCATATTGCAAACGGCTACTGTTACCAACACCAAGCTCAGGCTAAGAAATAAGCTCATAAATCTCCCTCTCTTTGAAAGGATAACATTTGTCATTTCAAACGTAGTGAGAAATCTCATTCTAAATATAGACGCACGTTCTACTTGCCACTTGATACTCTATACTAACATTACAAACATTATGAACTTTACAAACTTTCAACTAATTAAACCCTTTCTTTTTCAACAGAGCATTAATTTTAGGCGCACGTCCCATAAATTCTTTGTAGAGTTGCATACCCGGTTTGGTACCGCCGCTGCTTATCATTTTTTTGTACCGCCGTGCTAATTCCGGATTAAAGATATTACCCGACTTTACAAAAGCATCAAACGTATCGGCGTCCAATACTTCCGACCACAGATAACTGTAATAACCGGCAGCATACCCACCGCCGAAAATATGTGCATAATATGTAGAACGATATCGTGGAATAATTTCGCTTATCAACCCGATTTTTTGCATGGCTTTTCGTTCAAAATCAAGTGTTTTGCGAGGCAATGTATCGTTAATCGTGTGCCAATCCATATCTAAAAACGAGGCAGCCAGATATTCTACACTTCTAAAGCCTTCATTAAATCTGTTAGCATCATTCATTTTTTTGATTAATTCTTGCGGAATGATTTTACCGGTTTGATAATGTTTGGCATAATATTTTAGCATATCGGGGTGACTCATCCAATTTTCCATTACTTGCGATGGAAATTCCACAAAATCCCGTGGTACATTTGTACCTGATAACGAAGCATATTTGACATTGGATAACAAGCCGTGTAAGCCGTGTCCAAACTCATGAAACACCGTTTGCGCTTGAGAAAAACTCAACAAGCTCGGCATGGATTTGGTAGGTGCCGGAAAATTAAAATTATTAGTAACAATAGGTGTTACAAATTTACCGTCAACATTAGACTGCATACGTAGTTCGTTCATCCAAGCACCACCACGTTTGCTGGGACGTGCAAAAAAGTCCATATAAATAACTCCAACGTGCTTGTCAACGTTGTCTGTCACTTCAAACACCTGCTGATCTTTGTGCCAAACCGGTACATTCTTTAAAGGCTTGAAGTTTAACCCAAACAGCTTGTTTGCCAACAAAAATGCACCGTCCCTTACGGCATTCACTTCAAAATACGGCTTGGTTACACTCTCGTCAAAATTATATTTTTGTTCTCTGATTTTTCGCACATAATAACGCCAATCACTGGGTTTAAACTCACCTTTTATGCCGTCTTTACGCATCATAGCCACCAATTGATCTCTATCATGTTTGGCTGTATTTAATGCCGGTTGCCAAACTTTGTTTAGCAAATCATACACTTTTTCCGGTTTTTCGGCCATATTCTCAACCAAAACATATTGCGCATAATTATCATAACCAAGCAAATGTGCTTTTTCGGCACGCAATTGCAGCATTTTTTCCAATACTTTTTTGTTGTCGTGTGCATTGTTATTGTTGCCGCGATTGGCATAAGCATTAAAAATTTTCTTACGCAAAGCTCTGTTTGGTGAATAATCTAAAAAAGGATAAATACTGGGGCGTTGCAAAGTAAAAGACCAACCGGTTTTATGACCGCGTTTTTGAGCTTCTTCCGCAGCTGCATCCACAGCTTGTTTGGGCATTGTGCCTAAATCCTTTTTGTCTGTTACATAGAGTTCAAAATCATTAGTTTCTGCCAACAAATTATCATTGAATTGTTGTTGTAAAGATGCCAACTCCTTGTTGATAGTTTGCAAACGTTTTTGCTTACCTGCAGGCAAATTAACACCCGAACGTACAAAATTTTTGTAAGTTTCTTCCAATAAACGACTGTCTTCATCATCCAAATTCAAATGATCTTTTTGTTGATACACGGTATTGATACGCTCAAACAGTTTTTTGTTCATGCTGATTTTATCGTAGTGAACGGCCAATTCCGGATTTATTATTTTAGACGTATTTTTTAACACATCATCTGTATTGGCAGATTCAACAGCATCAAAAATATGTTGAATTTGTTTGAGTTTTTGACCGCTTTGTTCCAGTGCAACAATAGTGTTTTTGAAAGTCGGTTCCGACTGATTATTGACTATCGCGTCTATTTCTTCATCGTGCATTTTGATAGCCCTTTCAAAAGCCGGCAAATAATCTTCACTTTTTATTTTATCAAATGGCGGTGTACCAAACGGGGTATCCCATGTTTGCAACAAAACATTTTGCGTAAGACTTTCATTCATAACATCATTTTTATTTTCAACATGTTTATCCGAAGTATTTTGACAAGAATTCATCAAAAAAAGAAATAACATTAGATATAAATAATTTTTCATAATTCAGAATTTTAAGTTGACAACAAATATAAGGAATAATTAATAAGTTTTTTCTACTTAAATTTTGTTAAAATTGAGAAAAACAGGTATTCACAAATCCGAAAAAAAAAGCCACTGTACTCACATCTGTTAAATACACAAAATATTCTTACATTTGCAACATAATTTTATACATATATAATTAGAAATGAAAGACATATTTGAAAGATTAAAAAAAGATAAAGGACCTTTAGGTAACTACGCAGATGTTGCTGAAGGCTATTACGTTTTTCCGAAATTTGAAGGACAAATTTCCAACCGAATGATATTCAACGGTAAAGAAATGATTACTTGGAGTATCAATAACTACTTGGGATTGGCCAACCACCCCGAAGTTAAAAAAGCAGATGCTGAATCGGCTGCAAAGTGGGGAATGGCTTATCCAATGGGCGCCCGTGCCATGTCGGGGCAAACCGTAAAACATGAACAGTTAGAAAAAGAGTTGGCTGAATTTGTAAACAAAGAATCGGCATACTTACTCAATTTCGGTTATCAAGGTAATGTTTCCATCATTGACAGCTTGGTTACCAAAAATGATGTGATTGTTTACGACAGCGATTCGCATGCCAGTATTATTGACGGTTGCCGGCTTCATCAGGGCAAACGTTATACTTTCAGACATAACGATATCAAAAGTTTGGACAAAATGCTCGAACGCGCTACCAAAGTTGCCGATAAGAATAACGGCGGTATCTTGGTGATTACAGAAGGGGTTTTCGGTATGCGTGGCGAACAAGGAAAACTCAAAGAAATCGTTGCTTTGAAAAAAAAGTATAGCTTTCGTTTACTTGTTGACGATGCGCACGGATTCGGAACTTTGGGAAAAACCGGAGCCGGAGCCGGTGAAGAACAAGGCGTACAAGACGACATCGATATTTATTTTGCCACTTTTGCCAAATCTATGGCAGGTATAGGCGCTTTTGTCGCCGGTGAAAAAGATTTGATTCAATATCTTAAATACAATATGCGTTCACAGGTTTTTGCCAAATCTTTACCGATGCCAATGGTTGAAGGTGCTTTAAAACGTTTGGAATTGTTGAGAAAAAGTCCGGAACTGAAAAATAAATTGTGGTCGGTGGCAACCGCTCTGCAAAAAGGTTTACGCGATGCCGGATTTGATCTGGGATTGACCAATACGGTTATCACCCCGGTTTATCTCGAAGGAAGTGTTCCCGAAGCTATGGTTATGGTGAAAGATTTGCGCGAAAAATATAATGTCTTTACTTCAATCGTTATATATCCGGTTATTCCCAAAGGAATGATTCTTTTACGATTGATACCTACAGCTGTTCACACACAAGAAGATATAGATATCACCGTTAAGGCTTTTTCAGCTATTAGAAGCAAATTGGAATCAGGTGTTTATAAAAAAATAGGCGACGAAATGATAAAAAAAATGCGCCATCAATAATGGCTATTGAAGATTATCAATCAATAAAATAATATCTAAAAAAAATTTTGTTTATTAATATTTTTTACGTTAACTTTGCATTGATTAATGATTTAAAATCGTTTTTCATAATGTGAATTTTAGGTTAACAACACACATTGAAAAACCGGCTCGTTTTACGAGCCGGTTTATTTTATTACTGTCTTGTGTGTTAGCTAGTATGAATAATTGAACAATAAACTTATTTCAAATCAACAACGGGTTGTTTCTTGGGTTTGATATTACTCAAATCGTAACCCGAAAATTTACGCAAGTAATGTTCAATTTTGGTACCGTAAGCGTCTTGCATGGTTTCTTGTCCGTAGGACCACAAAAATTTCTGAACGGCACCTGCACCTCCCAAATGTGCTGCAGCCAAAATACCGGATTCCGTAATTTTGACACCGTTGATCCATTTACCGCTGTATTTTTTGATTTCTTTTCGCAAAATCCACTTATTCTTTTCAAGATTTGCCAAAAAAGCTTTCTCTTGCAACAAAGGATTTTTCAAAAAACCTTTGGGGTCGATATTCAACTCAAGTAAAGTTGATTTTCCGAATTGATATTTACCCAAATAACCCAAAGTATTCACTCTGTTATACTTTCCTTGCGATTCTTTAAAAGCAAGGGCTTCTTTAAATCCCACAAAGTCTTTTTCTACAAAAGGAATCTTCGCGGTTTCTTTTTTATGATTGTTTTGCAGTAATTGATCTTGTGTCGGTACATACTGAAAATGATGTGAAACCGGTTTGATGTTTACAATTTCAATTGTATGAGTATCAAACATATCATTGGCAAAACTTACCAAAACAAATGTCAAACCTGCAAAAAACAACCATTTCATATTCCTGATAATGATTTGTTTCATAAACCTGATTTATTGCATTTATCCAAAAGTTTAAAACTAATTTATAAAATGCAAAAATTCGGCTGCAAAGATAATACCATTTTTTTAAATTCCTAATTTTATGGGAAAATTTTGAAAAATTGACAGAAAAGCACTTAATTTTCAGTGATATATCCCATGTTTATTTAAACTTTTATGGTACTGACCGGCTCTATGATTGTGCTCACCCAAAGTTTTACTGAATATATGATAACCGGGCTTGTTAAAATCCGCCACGAAGTAATAGTATTGATGTTTTTCATAATTTAAAACCGCTTTAATTGCTTGAATATCAGGCATACAGATAGGCCCCGGAGGCAATCCCGCATATTTGTAAGTGTTGTAAGGCGAATCGACGGCTTTGTGTTTATTCAAAACCCTTTTGATGACCAAATCTTTGCCGTATTGTTGCCGGTAAGCATACACAACGGTCGGATCGGCTTGTAACAACATACCTTTTTTTAACCTGTTTAAATAAACACCGGCAATACGCGGTAATTCCGAACTTTTTGTCGATTCTTTTTGTATAATAGATGCCAAAATTCCGACTTTTACGGGAGTTAAACCCAATTTTTCAGCTTGTTGACGTCGTTTTTCCGTCCAAAATTTCCGGTATGCCTGCCACATCTTAGCTCTAAATTTTTCAGATGACGTATTATAAAAAAAACGATATGTATCAGGTATATACATTAATAATATATTATCCTGTGAAAAACCTTTTTCTCTAACAAATTCCGCATCTGTCATCACTTGCAGCAAATCTAATGAATCCGGCTCTATCAGATGACTGATCCTTCCGGCTAATTCCGGTATGGAATTTTGGTTGTTAAAAGTAACTCTGACTTCAACATTTTTTCCTATTCGTATCAAATTTATCAAACTATTATTATTCATCATGTTATTGATTTCGTATCTACCCCTGTAAGGCTTTTTAAAACGTTTTAATTTGGCTGCCAACTTAAAAGTAGTTTTGTTTTTGAGATAAGGAGCCAATATTGCTGACAAACTGTCCACAGTAATATTTCGAGGGACATCTATAAAGATCTTATCTTTTTGCAATTTGATATTCGGACTAAACAAAATACCGTACAATGTAATTATAATAAACAGAATAAATGTCAATCCGGATATGATATACTTATATTTCTTCATTCTACATTAAAATAAATTATTGAATTACAAATTTAAGGATTATTGATCAACTTCATTGAAAATATAAATCAACTTATCAAGGCAGAGGCTACATATATTATTTGAAAATTTCATAAAATGATATTTTAATCAAATTGTTTTGACTTGCAAATTTCTTAATATCAGCTCCGTAGGATCGTACCGTTTGTAACAAGACAAGTTAATGGTAACAAATAGCTCCGTAGGAGCGACCTATAACGTGCATTATTGATAATTTTATTAGGTCACCCCGATGGGGCTTTTAGTATTGTGATGCATTATATTCTACTACAAACAGGAATGCCCCTACGGGGCTAAAAGAAATATTTTAATTTTTTTTATAGTGCGTTTGCCCTGATCAACTTATTAGATTATGCCCCTGTATTTTAGCAAAAAGCATTGAAATAGAAAATCCACTGTGTATGATGACTGAACAAGGACAATCATTATTCCGATGTATTGATCAATTGAAATAATAATTCGTCCGAATAATCTTTCCCGTTGTACAACCAATCTTTTTTAAAACAAGTTCTCTCAAACCCAAACGATTCAAACAAACGGATACTAGGCAAATTATCAACTGCAATATTGGCATACAATTGATGTAAATATAAAACATTAAAAGCATAATGTATGAGTTGCTGCAAAGCCGCTTTGCCATAAGATTTGGCTCTGTATTTACGATGTATCACAATGCCTACGCCTGCCCTTTTGTTTTTCGGGTCGAAATCAAACAAATCGATAAAACCGATAAGA
>JALVKK010000301.1 GCA_027033875.1 Flavobacteriales bacterium | reverse complement strand
ATCCACCGATATTGACCAACGCATCTTTTTTGGCACTCATGGTTGCATGGTCGGTCAGGCTGTTGATTTCCTTAACAATTTCGGCAACGGTTTTGTCTTGATAGCCTTCTTCGTGTTGTTGAATCATGTAAGCATTTTCAGCTACACGGGTCATGTCGTGTACGATATCAATGCCGTATTTTTTAGTCAACTCTCTTACAGCTTTCAAGTTTTTAAGCGAAATAGGTTGACCACCTGCCATGTTTACGGTAGTAGCCATGGCTACGTAAGGAATTTTGTCTGCACCAACCTTATCGATTAAAGCTTGTAATTTGTTCAAGTCGATATCGCCTTTAAAAGGATATTCACTGTTGGGGTCGTGTGCTTCATCGATAATGACATCAACAAACTTGGCTCCGGCCATTTCTTGATGTAACTTGGTAGTTGTAAAGTACATGTTTCCGGGGACATAATCGCCTTGCTTGATTAAGATTTTGGAAATCATGTGTTCTGCGGCACGTCCTTGGTGGGTTGGCACCAAATACTTGTACCCGTAAACATTTTGAATGGTTTCTTCCAAATGGTAAAAATTACGGCTACCGGCATAAGCTTCGTCTCCAAGCATCAAACCTGCCCATTGACGGTCACTCATTGCCGAAGTACCACTATCGGTTAATAAATCGATATACACATCTTCCGAACGTAATAAAAACGTATTATATCCGGCTTCCGCCATTGCTTTTTCTCTTTCTTTTTTGGAAAGCATACGCAACGGTTCTACCATTTTAATTTTATAGGGCTCTGCCCATGATCTTCTTTTCATATATTTATATTTTTTGGTTATTTGGTTATTTTATTTTTTTTGGTTATCTGGTTAATCGGTTATCTGGTTATTTGAGTGCCTAGTAGAAAGCGATAAAGTGCCAAGTGCGGTTTTAATAATTCATTGATTACTTTGACCTTTGATGATTGTTTATTACTTCAAACTATAATCCTGCTTTTAATTTGAGGAATTGAGGAAAGGTCGCTGAGTGATTTTGCGAGGTAACGAGCAAAATTGTATCGAAGCGCACTCCTCACTCCTAAATTCATCAACTCTCTATTACTTACTACTTGATACTTGATACTTGTAACTATACAAACGGCAATTTCACTACTTCTGCCGGAACTTGTTTTTTACGTATTTGTATCAAAATTTTACTACCGGCTTTTGCTTTTTCCGTTGGCACATATCCCATACCGATTGCCTCTTTCAAGGTCGGTGACATGGTACCGCTGGTTACATAGCCGATTTTCTCAGCGTTTTCATCGACTATATCATAACCGTGCCGCGCAATACCTTTGCCTTTCATTTTGAACCCGACCAATTTACGACTTACTCCTTTATCTTTTTGTATTTTCAAATTTTCACTGTTGATAAATTTTTTGTTAAATTTGGTAATCCAACCCAATCCCGCTTCAATAGGTGAAGTCGTATCGTCAATATCGTTACCGTATAAACAATAGCCTTTTTCCAATCGCAAAGTATCTCTGGCACCCAAGCCTACCGGTTTGATACCGAATTCTTTTCCTTGTTCGAATAAGGCATGCCAAATATCTTCGGCTTTCTCGTTTTTTACATATATTTCGTATCCTTTCTCACCGGTGTATCCGGTTGCAGATACCAAAATATCTTTATGACCGGCTAAATCGGCTTTGGTCCAAGTATAATATTTCAGATTTTCCAAATCAGCACTATTACCGGCTAATTTTTGCATTACCGCAGGCGCGTTTGGTCCCTGAACTGCTAAAATACTATATTGATCTGTAAAATCTTCCAATTTGACTCTACGTCCGATAGCCTGTGTATTGACCCATGCCCAATCTTTGTCCAAATTGGCTCCGTTTACGACTAACATATACAATTCATCGTCCAATTGATATACCAATAAATCGTCAATGATACCATTTTGTTCATTTGGAAAACATGAATATTGTACTTTTCCGGGTTTTAATTTTGCAACATCATTACTGGTAACATATTGCAAAAAACTAAATGCTTCTTCTCCCGATGCAAAAAAATTGCCCATATGCGACACGTCAAAAACGCCTACGGCACGACGTACGGTTTCGTGTTCGGCATTGACACCTTCATATTGAATGGGCATTTCAAAACCGGCAAAGGGTAACATTTTAGCGCCAAGTTGTTTATGTATTTTATTGAGTGCTGTTATTTTCATCAAATGATTTTTTTTGGCTGCTAAAATAAGAAATTGATTGGGATTTTGGGGTGATTTTGGTAGGAATTTTATAATTAATATTATTAGATTGAGAATATAAAAGAAATTTAGTCAGGCATACATTTCAATAAATGCCTGTAATTAAATAAAAATTGGGATATATCTAATTAAACCTGACTTTTTTTACGCCTTCTCTGACCATTTGCGCATTTATTCCCAATACTATCAAATGATCATCTTCGTCAACGGGACGTTTTAATTCCACTTCGTCAACCGGATTTACTATTACATCTCTCGTTATATCTT
>JALVKK010000300.1:15742-20882 GCA_027033875.1 Flavobacteriales bacterium | reverse complement strand
AATATCCGCCGGATTTGTTTATTTCAGGTCATTCGCATATCTTGAAAGTCATGTATGATAAGCAATATCATCTCTTACACATGAATCCGGGCGCCGCCGGCAAACACGGTTTTCACCATACCCGCACCATGCTACGCTTCGTCATTGACAAAAGCGAAATTAAAAATTTGGAAGTGATTGAATTGGAGAAAAGGTAAATGATTTCAGATTTGCGATTTACGATTTGCGATTTACGATTTTTCAGACGTTGCAGTGCAAGGTCTCTACGAACTTTTAACTAAGGTTACTGAGCCTGTCGAAGTGCAACATTCAACTTTCAACTAATATAACTATCTTTGTAAAAAAATTAACCAGATGTTATTGTTTATCAGTTATAGTGAAATATTTTTTGTCTTATTTATCATGTTATTGGTTTTTGGTCCTGAAAAATTACCGGAAATTGCCCGTAACTTGGGTAAAGGTATCCGTCAGTTGCGTGATGCTTCAAACAATATCAAAAAAGAAATGATAAAAGAAACTCAAAAAGCCGGACTGGATACCGAAGCTATCGAACAACTTAAAAAAGACATTAAAGACACAAAAAAAATCATGAACATCAAAGAAGAAATTACCAATACCATTAAACGACAATAATGGATTATATACTGCAATGGGACCGGCAAATATTTGAATTTTTAAACAGTTTGGGCGACACGTCTTTTGACACCTTTTGGCTGTTTGTGACCAATCAGAAAAACTGGATTTTCTTATACCTCATTATCACTATTGGCTACTTTTACTACCTAGGTTGGCGCAAAGCACTGATTTCTATTATAATAATCGCTTTATTTTTAGGAATTTGCGACCAATCCACAAATTTTTTCAAAGCTTATTTTCACCGCCTACGTCCTTCGCAAGATCCATTGCTAAACAATCATATACGCGCTCTGATGCACCCGCATAACTATAGTTTTATTTCCGGACACGCTTCTAATTCAACTTTGTTTGTTTGGTTCAGCATTTACTTGTTACGACAAAAAACACGCCGAATTTATTTGTTGATTGTTTGGTGGTTATTGTTTATTTACAGCCGTATTTATATCGGTGTACACTATCCTTTGGATATTCTAGGCGGAATACTTTGGGGCGGCTTATTATTTTATTTTTCAAAATATTTGTATCGTTTTGTTTTGACTAAATATTTACAAACAGGTCGCACCTAACGGCGCTCAACAAGATGTGTTTATTATCAATCTATGCTCTAAAATATTTTTGCTAAATAAAAAATTTTTTAACATTATCATTTTTATATTCAAAATAATTTTGTAAATTTGCAGTATTATCACAAAAACAAATAAATATGAACGTTTTATTAAATTCAACAAATGATATAGCACAAAGTGCTATTAACCCCATCAATAATTTGATGACATCGGTTATTGATGCTGTAGGAAATTGGGCACCAAAAATATTTGGCGCTATTGTAGCTTTAATAATTGGCTTGTGGATCGTCAGTCTTTTGACCAGAATGTTTCGTAAAGCCATCGAACACACAAAAATGGACAAAACTCTTGTGCCATTTTTGACGGCAGTTGTCAATTTTTCACTTAAAATTGTATTATTTCTAGGTATAGCACAAGTTTTAGGTTTCGGAATCACTTCATTTGCTGCCATTTTGGTAGGTGTCGGTGCGGCAATAGGCGGTGCGTTTAACGGTTCGTTAGGCAACATTGCTTCAGGTATTATGTTACTGATTTTCAGACCTTTCAAAGTAGGCGACTTGATTGAGTTACCGGACAAAACTTTAGGATTTGTCAAGGAAATTTCCGTATTTGTAACGATATTGGAAACATTCCAAAACAAAACTGAAATTATACCTAACACCGCCATAACAGCCGGAAAAATTACCAATTATTCAACTTTGGGAAATTTACGTATCGATATGCCGTTTGCCGTTCGTTATGACAGCAATATTGAAGAAGCTCGCAAAATTGTACAAAAAGTTTTGCAAGACGATAAATTTGTATTAAAAGATCCTGCCCCGCGGGTAGCGGTCAATAATCTGGGAGAAAATGCCGTTGAATTATTAGCCTTACCTTATGTTACGGTTGATGATTACTGGGAAGTCTATTGGGATACCCGTCAAAAAATTGTGGAAGCTTTAAAATCCGCCGGATTTGAAGCCCCCTTACCGCAAAGAGTCGTTACGATGGTAAATTCGTAAAAGGATATAATAATCCGAACTAATAATTCAAGTAACAAACAATATATTAACAAACGAGGTCTTTTCAGATCTCGTTTGTTTTTTTCGATTTTCCTCGTTTTAAACACCCAAAATCAAATTCGGATGAATTAATTCATAAAACAACTAAGTATTTTCCGGCAAATTATAACGAAGAATTAATCCCGAATCCGAAACCTTTTTTGGTACGGATTTTACTTTTACCTATTTTTTTACGCAGATTGTTCATATGCACGTCCAAAGTTCGTTCACCTACAATAACTTGTCTGCCCCAAATATGTTCGTAAATCTCATCACGCGAAAAGATTTTTTCCATATCATTAGCTAACAGTGTCAGAATATCATATTCTATTTTGGTAAGGGACAACTCTTTACCTTTTCTAAAAACTTTTCGTTTTTTCGGATTTATGGTCAGATTACCGATTTTGATTTTTTTACCGCTGTCTTTTTTCAATTTTTTTCGACAATTAAAAAAAGACAAGATTTTGGCTTTAAGCAATTCGTTTGTCCAGTTTTCATCAATAAAATCATCAATACCGTTTTGAAAACACTGCAACAACAAAGTTTCATTAAAAGGAGCTATCAGAAAAACAGGTGCTTTTTGAGGTAAATTTTGCTGATATAGAATAATATCATCACACAAATGTTTGGACTTCCAATGTATCAATACCAAATGGATTTTAATATCCGGTTGCAACTTATCAGACGTCCAAAATTCAAAATCATTATCTAGCAATTTTTGAAATTTAATGCCTGTTTTTTTAGAAAAATTAATCAAAAGTATATTATATCTTGCCATTAGTTTTTCAAAAATAGTTTTGTAAAAATATGAAAAAAAATTAATATCCGAACAAGCAACCGGCATTTTCATATTTGGATTAAAAAATGTATTTTAGCCGGCAAACTAACAATTTATGACACAAAAAGAATATTCGAGTCAAAATCAACCGCAGCTCTTAGGACATCCGGTCGGGTTATTTGTTTTGTTTTTTACCGAAATGTGGGAACGTTTCAGCTATTACGGAATGAAAGCCTTGTTAATACTGTTCTTAACTGCCAAAATTTCTGAAGGTGGCTGGGAATGGGACAAAAAAGAAGCCTATGCGCTATACGGCTGGTATGTGATGTTGGTTTATTTCTTACCCATGATAGGCGGTTGGCTGGCAGACAACAAATGGGGACATGTCAAAACCGTTATCGTCGGTGCTTCTATAATTACGGCAGGACATGCTGCTTTGGCTATAGCCGATATGAACCTTGGTATGGATTTAAGTTTTGTGTTTTATATAGGTTTATTGTTACTGGTTGTTGGGACCGGATTGTTTAAGCCCAATATGTCGTCAATAGTCGGGAAGATGTATCCGCCACACAGTTCTAAAAAAGACGGTGCCTATACCATTTTTTATATGGGGGTTAATTCCGGAGCCTTTATCGGTACGCTTTTAGTCGGTTGGATAGGCGAACATTACGGCTGGAAATTCGGATTCGGATTAGCCGGTGTTTTTATGTTATTCGGGCTGTTACAATTTTATTTTGCCGGTAAAATTTTTGGCGAAGAAGCCAATAGACCACAACCTAAAACCATAGATTTACCGGAAGAAGAACAAAAAAAACGGGTACCTTTTACACAAATAGACCAAATATTGGCAGGCACCGGTGTTGTTTTGGCTTTAATTTGGGTCGTTCACGGTATTTTTAAAGTGATTACTCGCGGTCGTCATTTCTTACCCGAAAATATTTATACTTTAAACTTGTTTAAAGAAGAATTTCATCTAGGTTTAGCGGATATTTTCTTTCCGCTTTCATTGATTATTTTAGTTATCTTAGGACTGAAACGCTTGCCAAAATACGAACGTACAGAACGCGACCGTTTAAAAGTCATTTTCATTATCGCCTTTTTTGTAATTGCTTTTTGGGCAAGTTTTGAGCAAGCCGGTACGACCATGAATATCTTTGCGCGCGATTATACCTCACGAACATTGTCAGGCAATTGGGCTTTGATTTACAAAATAGTCGATACAATTATTTCTATCGTCCCGATGTTGGTGCTAACCTATGTCATTTATAGCATGGCAAAATCCATTATCAAAAAATATCCTTTGACAATTTTGTTTACAGCCATATCTTTTATGATTATTTGGGGCTTGGTCATTGCCCGCGTTTATGATAAAATTTTTGCAATAACACCGACTGTCGATACGACTTGGTTTCAGATATTAAACCCTGTTTTTATCATCACTTTGGCGCCTTTATATTCCAAAATTTGGCAACGCTACAAACTCTCTGCGGCGCAAAAATTCTTTATCGGATTTTTATTCCTCGGCTCGGGATTCGGCATGTTGGCTTATGGGGCGTCAGGTATTCCTATCGGATCCAAAACAGCTGCCGTTAGTATGATCTGGCTTTTGTTAGCATACCTTTTACATACCATGGGCGAATTGGCCATTTCACCGGTCGGGTTATCGTATGTCAGTAAATTGGCACCTTTGCGAATGACCGGATTTGTATTCGGCATTTGGTATATTTTTACCGGACTGGCAAACAAACTTTCCGGATTGATGGCTGAGGCATCAGACGGTATTGCCGACAAATTTGGTATTTCCGGTTTTTTCTTGATTTTTACTATTGTGCCTTTTGTTGCCGGTGTATTAATATTGATTCTCAATCCGTATCTTAAAAAAAGGATGCATGGGATAGAATGAGTTGAAAGTGGAAAGTGCGTAGAGACGAATTGCAATTCGTCTCTGTGGAAAGTGGAAAGCTATAAAGTTCGAATTGGATAAGAGATGAGAGATGAGAGATGAGAGATGAGGGATAAGGGATGAGAGATGAGGGTAATTAGAAGCTAAAACTAAGGTCACTGAGTGCCACGACGAAGGAGTGGTGTACCGAAGTGCCGACATCAAATAACCAATCATA